>DAOWIP010000157.1 GCA_030640865.1 Sedimentisphaerales bacterium
GGGGCTGTTCAGCAGGTGAAAGCAACAGAATGAAAAGCAAAATATTTATCTCATCAAGTATAATGCGGTTGTATATAACCTTTTAGCCATACTTAAGCTGCTTTCACCTGAAATTATATTATGGGTAAAAATTAAAAAAGTAAAATTCTCCATCCCGAAAAAGAGTATTTTTTCTCGGCCTGACAATTGTCAGTTGACGGCTGATAATATTTCTTGCTTCTTAATTCTATTTTATCTATCTTAACCCCCAATTGTGGGACGTTGCTCATTTTTTTCTCCTGACATTAGAAGATATAGCCACTAAGGGACAAAGGGATCATTTTAGTCATGTCGGTTGCGATTTATGCTCCTAATTTAAGCTGGTGAAACTGGTATCATTATACCAGAATGGCGGGGCTGATGTCAAGGAAGAATAATCGCGTGGGATAGGATGCAAGCCTATAAGAATTTTGACAGGATTAACAAGATTAACAGGATAAATAGCCGTTTTGCCACGAATGAACCCGGCGCGGGCTTCGCCGACCATGCAGAACAGAAAAAGTGGCCATGCCACCTCCATTTTTGACGCCGGCGTCATAAGTTCATCAAGGGTGCATCATTGTCTAATAATGATTTTATTACTATCGGGTATTATAATCAGAAGAAGTCGCCTTGCCACGGAAAAAATCGTCGGCTGAATTATTTTACTCGGAACAAAACCGGGTAGGGTGCGATACATCGCACCATTCGAACTATTGACGGGTGGCATGCTTTAGCGTAGCTTATGCAGAGCATAAGCAAGCTTAAGCATGGTTTCCGGCTTTAGTCCCGTATGTTAATACGGGGTTGGTTTCCGATGAAGCGGTCTTACACCCTGAAAGGGCGACACAAAGCCTTGTAGGGTGCGATATATCGCACCAATTTAAACTAACCACTACTACAGAGAGGTATCTATGTTTTGCGTATTACTGCTTATCCTGTTGTTGCTATCGCAGGTGGTTTTTGCTCAACCAATGGTGAACATCAACGACAGATCGTGGGCCATGGTTAATAATGAGTGGCAGATACGGTTTGAAGAAGGGGCTTCGACACTCGCCCTCCTCCATCAGCCGACCGGCGCCGAAATTGCAGGCAAACTCTCCTTTACTGTGAAAGCCGATGGGAGTTTGCATCCCTGGTCAATCATCTTGCCGCGGGATTCAGTCTCCTCACGCCTGTCGATCCTGGACCGGCAATCTAATGTTCAGGGCTATATCACCATCGGTGTTGTCGGGGGCTCGCTTCATATCACGGCCGTCCACCGACCGTTACAAAAATACGAGGGCGAACTGACTTTAAACGGTACTATGAGTCTGGGTCGGGAGACTTTCGCCTGCCGCACCCGTCCTCCGGCTGTCGGCCGTGTCGTACAGATGGCGTCCGGCAACGCCGACAGCGCACTTAACGATTCATTGTTCGACATTGCTACCGACACCGCTCTACGCCTTTCCGGACATAGCGTGGCCATCAGGACGCCGCGACAGGAAAACGACAAGCTCAACTTCCCCGGACGCTTACACAATCTCAGCTTTACGTTAAGGATATCGGCTATCGTTCATAATGCCGCCCGTTCGTCGATGGTTTTTGACGTGGTCCGCGACTACTACCGCTCGCGTTACATACCGCATTACAAACCCATCAACAAACATCGCTGCCCTTCGCCGCCGACAGGTTGGATGTCATGGTATGCCTACTTCGGCGCAGCCGGCGAAGAGGATAACCTTGCGGAGGCCCGGTTGGGCGCCAAATATCTAAAGCCGTTCGGCCTGGAATATTGGCACATCGAGTCATGGCAGGAAAGCCCTGACAGGCTGAACGTCCGGAAGTTTCATAACCTCTCGCTACAGTCGAATTCGGTTCGGTTCCCGCACGGTATGAAGTGGCTGGCCGACGAGATACGCGAGCTTGGCTTTAAGCCGGGGATATGGACTGTTCCGTTCGGCACGGGTGATAAGGCATTTTATGAGGCCCATCGGGACTGGTTCCTCCACGATGTCAACGGCAGACCGATGCAAAACTGGTGTGGACTGTATTTGTTTGACCCGTCTCAGAAGGCTGTTCGCCAACATATAGAGGATACGCACCGTACCATGTCGCGGGATTGGGGTTATGAATATTTCAAGATCGACGGTATGTCGGCTATTTCGCCCGGCTACTCGGCCCACTTTTATGAGCGGCCGGAGGTACGGGCGGCATTTAAGGAAAAGTGCGAGGCCCCGTTTCGTCTTTGTATCGAGGCGTTGCGTCACGGCATCGGCGAAGACCGTATCTGGTTGGCCTGTCTGGGCCATTATTCCGGTCCGGAGGTCGGTTACGTTGATGCCAGTCGCGTTGGCATGGACCTTATGAAGCCCGACCAGTTGCCGGAATGGCACGGCTACTATCAGCAGGCGAGGTGCACGCTCAATCAGCTTTTCGTCCATAGTATTATATGGCATGGCTATTCTGACACGCTTTTGGTGGGCCATGCGCCTATGTCCACCGCCAGACTGGCCACTACTGTTGTAGGTTTGCCGGGACAGATGATGTTCTCCGGCGACAAGTTGGCCGAGCTTTCCACTGAGCGGATGCGGCTACTGCAATCGGTTTTGCCTGTTTGTGATGTGCGACCGCTTGACCTGTTCCCTATTATTAAGATGCTGCCCGTGTGGGACCTCAAGGTTCGCAGGCCTTTCGGCCAATGGGACGTCGTATCACTGTTTAATTGGGGCGACGAATCAGCCGACCTTGAGCTTCGCTTTGAGGAGATTGGTCTATCGGATGAGGTTGAGTATCTGGTCTATGATTTTTGGAATCAGTCGCTGCTCGGTAGTTTCAGCCGGCGATTCACCGCCGCGGTCGCTGCCAGGTCGAACCGGCTGTTGGCTGTTCATCCTTTCAGGAACCGGCCGCAGTTTTTATCGACAGACCGGCACATCACTCAAGGTGGCGTCAGTCTGGAAAGTCTGACCTGGGACCATAACCAAAAGGTTTTATCAGGAAGCGTTCGCCTGGTTGGTAACTTTCCTTCGCGGCTTGTGTTTTACGTACCAGAGGGCTATGTCCTGAAAGCGAGTAACGCCGAGGACGCACAAGTAACAGAAGTTAAAGCGAATCCCGATGGAACAACAGGCGTAACCATCCAACGTCCCACCTCCGGCTCGGTTAAGTGGCGGTTGGTATTCGACAGAATATAAAAGGTGGGGCAGGAGCTTCGGGAAAATTCAATCGTGAGCACTATCTATATAATGTTGAAGATAGATTGTGAATATGTTATTATGTCAGACTGGAATTCGGATTTGTGAGTCGAACAGAAATTTTAATGGAGAACGTTGTAAATGTATGATGTAGCAGTACTTGGCAGTGGGCCTGGCGGTTATGTGGCGGCTCTGCGGGCGGCGTTACGCGGGGCGAAGGTGTGTTGTATCGAACAAGGGGACCTTGGCGGGACGTGTCTGAATGTCGGGTGTATCCCGACAAAAACGATGCTACACGCGAGCGAACTGTTCTGGAATATACGACAGGCAGAGTCGTTTGGCTTTACAGTGGGAAATCCGCAAGTTAATGAAACAGCTTACCTGAAACGTGTCGGGATGGTTACGGCCGGACTGAGAAAAGGCGTTGAGTATCTCTTGAAAAATCGCAAAGTAGATGTGATTCGCGGACGCGGCAACCTGACAGCAAAAGATACCATAACAGTCGAAACTCAAAACGGCAGTCAGGAAATCAAGGCCAAGGCGATAATTCTGGCGCCCGGTTCCAGACCCGCTCGGCCGGGCTTTCTGCCCTGGGACTGCGACAGACTAATAACCACTAACGAAGCAACCACCGCCGAAACTCTACCCAAAAGCATTCTCATACTCGGCGGCGGGGTGATCGGGTGTGAGTTCGCTACCGTTTATGCCGAATTAGGGATCGAGACCACAGTCGTGGAAATGTTAGATACGCTGGTGGCTAATCTGGATAAGGACGCGGCCAAGGCCATTATTAGAAGTCTCAAAAAACGTAAAGTTAAAGTCCTTACCGGCTCAAAAGTTACCAGTATGAAGGCCGGCGAAAATAGCGTAACGGCAGAACTGGAAGACGGGAAAACAATCGAGGCGCAAACAGTATTGGTGGCCATCGGCAGGCAACCAAATACGGAAAATATCGGGCTGGAAGATGTTGGCGTTAAAGTTGAGAATGGATTAATCGTGGTGGATGAACGCTGCCAAACCAACATAGAAGGAGTCTATGCGATCGGGGATGCCGCCGAGGTTAGGCAGTATGCCCACCTGGCCAGCAGAATGGGCGTCATCGCCGCTGATAATGCCACCGGCCATCCAGCGAGCGATAATCGCGATGTGGTGCCGACAGGCGTCTATACCCACCCGGAAGTTGCCACCGTGGGCCTATCAGAACAACAGGCCAGAGAGAAAGAACAAAATGTAAAAATCGCCAGCTTTCCCTACAAAGCCAGCGGTATGGCCCAGGCATATTCCGAAACCGAAGGGTTGGTTAAACTTATCGCTGAGGAAGAAATGGGCAGTATTCTCGGCGCTGTAGTGATCGGTCCACACGCTACAGATGTAATACAGGAAATAACCGTCGCTATGAAAAATGAACTGACCATCGAAGAACTGGCTGATACCATCCATCCACATCCGACCTTCACTGAGGCAGTCGGCGAAGCGGCTGAAAAGTGGCTGGGTATGCCGATGCATATGAGTGTATGAGTGTATGAGTGTATGAGTTGGAAAGTTTAGGTGAACAACACATTAATCCGGAGAAAAAAATGAACTATGTATCAAAAAGGATGGTAAGAGTGACGCCAGCGTCAAAAGTTCTTTGTCCCTCTCGATTTTGGGGCGTGGGTGCCGTTTTTGTTCCTCCTTTTGGACTTTTGGCGGTTGTATCAAAAATGGCTGTGATTTTTTTGTTGGTTGCGATTGTGGAAATAACGGCTGTTTCCGAGGTCGGAGCTGCGTCATTGCGCGCAGGGGCAGCGAGGCAGAATATTACCCGTGAAAAGCCGATAGTGTCGGTTAATGACGCACTGTTTGCCAAAGCTCTGGTGTTCGATAACGGAAAAACCAAAGTAGTTATTATTGCCATTGATCTTGGTGGGGTAAATAGTAAATTTGTCGCGAAAGTAAGGCAGCGGGTTCAAGAAAAGCTACAAATAAAAGGGCGAAATGTTTTAATCAACGCCTCCCACAATCATCATACACAAGGTCAGGTGGCAAAAGATGTTATCGAGAGGACCGTTTCGGCTGTGAAGATGGCTGCCGAGAATATGGTTCCGGTTACAATCGGAGTCGGCACCGGGCGCGAAGACAGGATTACCATGAATCGCAGACTCAAACTGAAAAACGGTAAATCATGGACTATACGGCGTGCGATTCCCTGTCCGCCTGATGATGAAATCGCGAGTGTGGGGCCCTTTGATCCGGAAATAGGCATTCTACGGGTGGACAGGCTCAACGGCGAAACTATGGCGGTGGTCTATAATTTTGCCGGTCATGCCTATGGCGGCGTACCCAATAAAGGTGTTACGGCGGACTTTCCCGGTTTCGCGTCAGGGATTATCGAAGAAAATCTCGGTTCCGATGTAATCGCACTTTTTCTACAAGGGGCAGCCGGAGATATTACCACGATTCTGTATAAAGACGTCAACGCACCACGACCGACAGAAATACTGGGTAAAATGCTGGGATTGAGTACACTAAAAGCGACGAAAAATATACAAACGAAAAACGAAGATACACTAAAAGTCGTTACGGAAAACATAAAACTTCCACGACGTACAGACATTCCGGAACGCATAAAATCTCTGCGGGCACAACAAGAAAAAATCCTGCTTTTCTTCACGCAAATCGGATGCGGCACTCATGGCGCGGGCAGCAGTCTTAATTTCAAGGAATTTCTGCCGTTGTATCTCAAGCAAATGATGAATCCTGAATCTCCCTCCTATTATTCCTATCGGTACAAACAGGAAGAGTTGACAGGCAAAGATAATCTCAAACGGCTGGATGCCGACAACAAGAGAGATGTGCAAAAATATCTGCAAAATATCTACGCTATGGAAAGACTCATTAAAATACAGGTGAATCTGAGGGTGCTGGAACAACGTCAAGCCGAAGCCGTACGAGGGCCAATTGCATGTGAAATACAAGGTGTGAAGATCGGAGATTTCGTACTGATAACCTATCCGGGAGAACTGTTTGCCCAAATCGGGCTGGATGTCAAAAAGAAATCGCCTTATGAACATACTTTCGTGTCGGCTTACTCGAATGGTTCAGTCGGCTATTCACCAACGGCCGACGCTTACGAGGAAGAGGCCTACGAAGAAATTCTGGCCAGACTGGCTCCGGAATGGCGAGAGATTTATGAGAAAAAGGCCCTTGAAATAATCAATAGATTGTGATGTATGAGGCCGAGTGGTTTTTTTTTACTCTCCAGTAATCTGACAGATGATATTGCGAGTACGGGTGCGAGTGTCGAAGTCGATGAGGATGATCTGCTGCCATGTGCCGAGCGTGAGTTGGCCGTCGCGGAATGGAACGATCAGCGAGGGACCCACCAGCGTTGCGCGGACGTGAGCGTGACCATTGTCGTCGTGCCAGGTCTGTTCGTGCTGATAAGTACCATTTTGAGGGGCGATTTTTTCAAAAGCCGCTGCCAAATCGTGATTGGCCAAGCCATGCTCATATTCGACAGTAGTCAAACCGGCGGTCGAACCGACATGAAAAAGCACAACACAACCGTTGCTTAGTTTAGAACGGCTTAATCGCTCTGTTACATGGTCGGTTATGTCGATAACATGGCAGTTGCCGCGGGTTTTTATGCTTATTTCCTCGTTGATAATCATATACATAACCGCTTTTTTTGACCGTATGATTCAAGGCAACCTCTAAAAATACCAGTAGGATGGGCCTGTACCCCGCATAATGACGCATAAACGCGACTTTATGTCAAGAATATTAAATTTTTAGAGGGTTCCTCAAGTAAAAAAGTGTTGATGAAGTGTTTGGAAAATGCTATGGTGCCTGGGATTGTGATGAATAACCTCAGATATGCGCATAATTAAGTTACTGTTGCGGAAAACGTGTATCTCCGGCATATTGCCGGGATACTATGTGAAGAACGTGATAAAACACGGCCGACACGGTCGTGGCACACTATATTTCATCTTCCGCGAGAGGTGCTAACTATTTTCCCCCTAAGATTGGTTTGGAGGCATAACAATGTTGAATCGTCGTCAATTTCTAAAAAAATCAACCGGGACAGTCCTTGGAGCGGTGAGTTTTCCATACGTGGTTACTTCATCAGTGCTTGGCAAGAACGGAACTGTGGCTCCGAGTAACCGGATAGTAATAGGCTGTATTGGTATAGGCTGGCAGGGGGGCATAAATATGATAAACTTCCTGCGAAAGCCCGATACCAAGGTTGTTGCGGTCTGTGATGTTGATAAGAAACACCTTAATCAGGCTTGCAATCGTGTAAATAGAGAATACGACAACAAGGATTGCGCAACCTATAGCGATTTTCGGGAACTGGTGGTCCGCAAGGATATTGACGTGATGTCCATTGGACTTCCCGATCACTGGCATTCAATCCCGTCAATCGCGGCGGCAAAAAACGGTAAAGACATATACGGAGAAAAACCACTGTCACATACACTGGTGGAAGGCAGGGCAATGTGCGAAGCAGTGGAACGCTATGGCCGAATCTGGCAGACAGGAAGCTGGCAGAGGTCAAAGCCGAATTTCCGCTTTGCGTGCGAACTGGTACTGAACGGCCGAATCGGTAAAATTATAAAAGTTGAAGTCGGCCTGCCGGCAGGACACAAAGATTTCGGCAGGACCAAAGGCCAGGAAGCACCCGGACCGGCACCGGAACATCTGGATTATAATTTCTGGACTGGACCGGCATCGTGGTCACCATACTGCCCGGCACGAGTACATAAAAACTGGCGGTGGAACTATGACTACGGCGGCGGACAACTAATGGACTGGGTCGGCCATCATGTGGATATAGCCCATTGGGGACTTGGGTTCGATCGCACCGGGCCGGTAGAAGTCGAAGGGCAAGGGGTGTTTCCGCCACGCAGCGCAGTGTGGAACACAGCAACAAAATATATGATAAAGACAAAATACGCCAACGGTCTGCCAATGACCATCGCAGGGGGGCATAGTGAAATCCGCGGAGGGACAAAATGGA
>DAOWIP010000053.1 GCA_030640865.1 Sedimentisphaerales bacterium
CGGAAGAAGGGCAGGAACCTTCCGACGCTTTTGCTGAGCCGAAGAAACCATCACCCGATAAACCCACAGTCAATATCCCCGCAAATGACTTTCAGCAGGCCGACTGCGAAGCGGCTGGTAAATTACCCTTCAAAACGTATATCGGCCCTGGCGACCGGAAGTTCTTCTTCGACACCTCGGAAGGCGGATGGGTCAGCGGCGCCACCCAAACCGATCAGCCGCCCGGTATAGGCATAATAAAACCCGTGGAACCGATGATTTCCGGTACCGGTTCCACCTTCGGTTCGGGAAGAAGAACCACATTTACCAGCAGACGGACAATGGTAAATCAATTAGCCTTGTTAGTCGATCCCCTGACCTTTGAAACAATCAGCGATGAGTACCAGACTGATCCTGATACGGGCGAGATCAAACTGGACGCCGCGGGCGAGCCGATTCTTGAGCATCACGATTATTGGTTCCGCGTCAAGCTTAAGTTGAAAATGAAAGACCAGGACAAAACTTCTTCCGGCGAGACGGGTGTTGTCGGTTAGTTTCTTACAACTAAAACGAGAGTGATAAAATGAACTTTATTAAAAAAAGACTGTTTCTCATTGCGTGTGTGGCGGCGTTTCTTGTCGGGACGGGTTTTTTCGTCCCGGCTATGATGATCAACGCCGGCAACCTGAAGGATTTTAGTGGTATTGAGGCCGAGTATAATAAGGTTTATAATACTATGTCACGCAATGCCGTTCATAATAATGTTCTGGCGAAGCTCCGGGAAAATCGCGACCGTATTCGCGAAGACGCCAAAAAGGTTATATTGCTGGCTCAGCAGACATCCAATCGCCCGCTCATTTACCAAAAGGTCTTCCCGAAGCCCTGGGAAGAATCGAGCAAAATCATTTATTATCGTAATTTTGCCGACGGCTACTATAAATTGATAGACAGCTTTATCAGAGAATATATCAGAGGTGGGCCTCGGCCAAGTCCCGCCGAGGAGGACAATGTCCGCGAGGAATATCGAAAAACGAGTGTCGATGGAGGCAGGGGCATGAGAGGCGGGTTTTCCACGAGAGGTTCCCGGACAAGCATGCCGAAAACGCCGGAAGCCATACTTATCGACGATCTGCGTCGCAACAGAGCCGGCCAAATCAGCGTATATGTAAGCCCGGATTCCTTCTGTTGCTACGATTACTGGAAAAACCACGACGGCACCGGTGATGCCGAAGCAATGCTGATGGATAGTTGGTTCACGCAAATCGCCGCGTGGATTGAGGAGGATGTGGTCCTTTCGATCAATCAGGTTAATAATCGCGACGCGTCCGTACTGAAAAACCCGGTTAAGCGGTTAATCGAAATCTCCTTTGCCGGCGGTCCGGCCACCCAGAGTGATGATAGAACTACCACCAGTTCAGCCAGGGGCGGAACATTATCCAGACAGCAGGAAAGCCAGATCGGCCGGCGTGAGCAGAATAGCGAGAGTTATCTGCCTGATTATGTCGTCCGAAAAACTTTTTCTGCCTCGCGTGAGGAGAAGGAAGTCCTGACGGGAAATATGACCACTTCAATGACCAAACGCGCCAGCGACGAATTAATCGACGTGGTTCATTTTGAGTTTGCCGTTATCATCGACACGACTGCCGTCATCGATTTTATAAATGCTCTGCAAAGTCTCAAACATGACAGACAAAATCCTGATCTCCACAAACGCAACCAGATTACCGTACTGGAATATGTACTTGAGCCGGTCGATGTGGAGCAGGAAGTCGCTGCCGGCTATCATTATGGCCCGGCTTCGCTCGGGGTGATGAGGATTATATGTGAGTATTTTTTCTTTAAGAGCGGCTATGAAAAATACAAACCCGACCCGGTAAAAGATTTATTCCTGCAGGACCAGAAAACTACAGGTACCAGCCGCAGACGCGGTTAGCGTTGAATCTGTCATTCCCGCGAAAGCGGGAATCCACTATTTAGCCCCCGGTTTTACTTGGGGTAAGGTTCCGGCGAAGCCGAGATAAGTTCATCGCATAGGAATTTGTATTCGGAATGTACCGCGGACGTCCCGTCCGCCTCTTCTGCTTTTGCTGGTGAGACGCCAGTGGTACAAAAGTCCCCGGCGAAGCCGGGATAAGTTCATCAGGAAAAAGAGGATAGACAGATGGCGAAAAAACAAAGTATGAATATATTCGAGGCGAATGTTGAGAAACTGGTTATAGTTTTGGCGCTGGTGGTATTTGGCTGGGTGTTTGTAACACGTTTCGTCAGTCCTCCCGGCGTGGAGGTCGGCCGGGAAACAATCAGTGCATCAGAGGCCGCCGAACTCGCTGCCCAGAGAGCCGCGGAGATCGTGGAGGGTTTGAGAACACCAGACACGCGCCCTCTGCCGGAGGTGGAGCTTTTCGCGGATAACTTATTTGCGCAGGTCAAACCGTTCGAGGGTACCGGAATCCCGCTTAGTCCCCCACATAAAGGCACTGCCGATTTGCAGGAAGACATCAGATACTATAGCATGCCGGAATTTTTTGCGATGGAGAATGTTAAAGTAAATACGGATCAGGTCGTTGCCGTTGTTCCGTCTGAGGCCAAACCGGATGAGCTGCAACCCGATCCGGATAATGTCGAATGGGTGGACAAAGACATAAGCCTGATAACGGTATCGGCGGTTTTTCCTATAAAGAGGCTGTATGAGAACTTCGAGAGAAGCTTTGGCCCTGGTGTCAACAAAAAGCCGTTGGAGGTATATAATCCGGTAGTGGCTCTGGTGGAACTACAGCGGCGGCGGCTAAATCCTGATGGCAGTTGGAGCGATTATGAGGTTGTTCCGCGTTTGGAAGTGGATACGGTCAGGGATATTGAGATAAGTCAGGCCCGGATCAACGAACTTTCTCAGACCGCCTTCGAGTTGCTGATAAAAGACCGACGAAACTATAATACTCAGCTTGAGATTATGCAGCCTTTCCCCTACGACATTACCGGCCAGACAGATTGGACCGACCCCGTTGAAGCGAAAGAAAAGGCCGGGGAAAAGAAAAAGACAACTCTTCGTGGCCCTGCTCTGTCCACTCGAGGGCCGGGCCGGGCTGGTTCCCGTTCCCAGAGTTCCCGGAGCCGTACGCGTACTCGCACCGCGCGTAGTAGAACGTCGTCGAGGAAAAGTGGTGCTACGACGATGTCCGAAAGGATGGGATTTGGAATTGAGGAAATGGGGGGACCTGAAGGCGGGAGCCCCGGAGGACCGATGATGCCGCTGCCTATGGGCCGCAGAACAACATCCTCCCGTCGGGGTGGATCAACAGAACGCGATAA
>DAOWIP010000242.1 GCA_030640865.1 Sedimentisphaerales bacterium
ACAGCGGATAATATTCGGATCGCTCGTGTTATAGATATTCAACCCACCGCCGTCGAGTACGGCTACATTGTCCTGAAACACGCAATCCGTGAGTATTTCTGTGAGGATTGAAGGACTATCGTTATATATGTACATACCGGCTGCGTACCTGCCCCAATTATTGCTGAAGGTACATCGGGAAATTGTGGGGCTACTGTTGTAATTGTACAAGCCGCCGCCTGTCCTCTGGCAGGCGTTGCCACTGAACGTACAGTCTTCCAGAGTTGGGCTGCCGGAGAGGTTCCTCATTCCCGCCGCATATAAAGCTGTATTACCGCGGAACCAACATTGCCTTATGACAATATCCGTATCGACGTTATACATCCCGCCACCGAGGTTATCCGGAAAGTCCCCATTGGCATTACCGCCTGTAATCGTTACTCCGTCTAAAATAGTGTTGTCGCCTGCGCCATTACAGACCAGTACATGATAACAGTTGTCAGCCCGGGTTGGTTCGGCCGGCAAGTCGCAGGGGTCGGCAACTTCGATATCATTACCGGCCAGATCGCCACTTAAAACGGTTTCGTAAATGCAGGGGTCGCGGCTGTCCCAATCACCGCCGCCGGCAGGGAACCCGCCGTAAATCTCCACACCGTCAACAAGCTGGAATGCTGCACCCCGCCAACCGGTGCCGCAGGGATCGGCTGCGCTGCGGTCGGGCTGGTAAAGACCTTCGGCTATCCAAATCTGGTCGCATGGATCGGCTGTCCACAGGGCATTCTGTAAAAACCTGAACGCCCCGGCCCAGCTTGAACCGTCCCCACCCGACGGGGCGCCGGCATCGACATAAACGGTCTGCGCACTAAAGGCAGTTCCGCACAATCCCGTTAGCAGCAACATAATAATTAGTTTAAAGATCAGAATTATTCTCCAGTAGATTCAAGTAATAATAACATGGCGCATTTTTGTCAAAGGCAAACTTGTTTGCTGAAGACAAATATGTGTTGTTTCAGTATAAACAGGAACACTTCACGCAGAGACGCGAAGGACGCAAGGAATACCCAATAACGAATATCTGACATGATAACATGCCGGAGGCCTAAAGCATTAAACTCCAGGGTTTTATCCGCAAGACCAAGAAGGTGGCCTGTCCAGTAACAACCATATTCCCCCTTGACAATTGGCGGACCAATTTGGTACCATTAACATGATCGGTTTCTGGAGAAAACAATATTTCTCGGTGTTCTCGGCGTCGCCGATATCATCCCGCCAACCGAGGCCGATGGCATAGTCAACATGTTCGACTTTGCCGAGTTGGCTGAACACCGGCTGGAAGGTTCAACGCCGTAAAGCAGGTCGAAGATGGTCTTTTTCTGTGTGACGAGGTTTTTTTGAAGGAGATTGTTATGCGAAGTAGATTAGTATCTGTATTGGCTGTGTTTGTGATAATGTTGTCGATAGGAGGTGTTGAGGTTAGTGGGGTTTGCCCATCGGCGGATGTTAGTGGTGACTGTCGAGTTGACCTGGAAGATTTTGCCATTATGGCATCACAATGGCTGGATGAAGGTGAACCGCTTCCTGTTCTTAACGGCATGACGTGGGTTTCTGTTAGTGACCCGGGCGTTTCGGGTTATGAGGCATTTAACGGCGAGATGGGTAAATACGAAACCACAAATGCCCAGTATTGTGAGTATCTTAATGCTGCACTGGCAACGGTGGATGTAATTGTTGACGGTGATTTTGTCAAGGGAAGCGATGGCTCAAACAGTGGAGCGGATTTTGACGGCGAGATATATTATGACCTTGCCGGTTCGGGCTATACTTACAATGGAGCCATCAACGGCGGAGCGGCAAGGATAAATTATAGTGGCAGTTCGTTCACCGTTGACAGCGGTTTTGAAGATCATCCTGTAACTTATGTAAGCTGGTATGGTTCAACGGCCTTTTGCAACTATTACGGGTATAGGCTGCCAACCGAGTGGGAATGGCAGGCAGTAGCGGACCATACAGTAGAGGATCTTTATACCTATGGCTGCGGACCGAGCATTAATAATAGTATTGCAAACTATTCTAATTCAACGCATCCGGATGGTACTACCGTTGTGGGATCTTTCGGGACTTATGGTTACGGAATGTGCGACATGGCAGGTAATGTGTGGGAGTGGACAAGCAGTTTATGGAATCCAGCATATAGCGATCGCGTTTTCCGCGGCGGCAGTTGGGATAGCAACGACAGCAGTTGCATGGTCTCGTACCGGAACAGCATCAACCCGGACGGCACGTACGGCATCATAGGATTTCGGGTGTGTCGTTGAGTTCTGTTTTGCCTGGATTTTCCGTAACTCTTTGTTCTCTGTTCTTTTACCCTTTAGTCCATGCTGTTCTTTTCTCATCAGCCCTTCGCTTCAGCGAGGGGTTGGCCCGGGTGGCATGCTTACGCAAAGCTTAAGCATGTCTTATCACTCATTCCGCAACATTATCATACTTTTTAAGGAACTGTCCAAAGGCCATAAGCGCGTTGTCGATCCTTTTTAGTCGTTTAGTGTCATTCTGATTCCATTCATAATCGTCATCGTGATTATAATACGCATTCGCTATCTCAAAGAAATATTTCCTGTATCTCAAGTAGTGTTCCCAGTTCCTGTCAAGGTCTAATGTCTCATTAAATTTTGCATTCATGTGGCAGTTGTATGTCCTTACGACATGTTGATCAATAATAGGATACTTGTACGGCTTGCAAATATGAAACAGAAATATCCGTATAACAGTGCCGCCATGAAATATCCGAGAAGTAAATCTTTTGAAATCATTTTCGTTTCCGTTTTCTTCTGGATTACAGTTTCTAAAATCATTGAATTTATTTAAGGCATCGTTATTGTTGTCAATAAAATCTGTTATTTGATTAGTTTGCCACTGGCCTTTCCATGTGACTAATCTTATAATATTTTCTCTCGTAAGAGAATTTCCTAAATTAAGTTCATTTATGTAATCGATTGCTTCATTGTTTTCGACATCTCCTGGAGCTTCTTCATCGTAATATCTGTTCCATAAATTGATGAATTGGTTTATGTTACTCAAATCATAATTACAAAATTCGTCCGGTTTCAATACATACATTTGATTTCTCCTTTTTAATATTGATACGACGTTATTGTTCACCGACAAACCCATTTTGGCTTTGCCCTTTTCTTTTATTTTTATTAAGATTCAAGCGCTGACGCATCGGCCGCCGCTTTCGCTGCCACTTCCGCCGCCGCTTCCGCC
>DAOWIP010000052.1 GCA_030640865.1 Sedimentisphaerales bacterium
AAATCTCCGGAGCCATTGGTGTAATCGAAATCGGAAATTACGACATAATCATCGATTCCATCAAAGCTTAGCGCATTGCCGAATTTCCCATCGACCCAGTCGTCATCGATCCCGTCGTCCTCGGCCATATTATACAGCGTGCCGTCATGGCTGCCGGCGCTGTCCGCGGCAGTGCTGCCGGAGGTCTCATCAAATCTCCACCAACCGAGCGGTGTATCTTTATACACCCCCATAATTGCATCCGCACTCAGAGCATAGTTATAGATACGCAGATCGTCGAGCAGACCGTCGTTCGCGGTCGGGTTACCGTAGAATCTATCGGGATCAAGATCACATCGCCCACCGACAAAAATATAGGTGGTCGGGTCGAACGCCGCCCCTTTAATTTCGGGGTAGGAACCCGCCGGATTGCCGTCAATATAGATATTAACTCCGTCGTCCGACGAATAAGTAACAGCGTACATGTGCCATAGACCGTCTGCCAACGGATCAGTGTCGGCGGTTTCCAAAACGCCTGTTCCATCACTGAGTACGAAAGCCGTTCTGATTTTCTCCGGATTGCTGGGCGCATCGGGTCCGCCGATATACACATTCAAACTATTGTTGGTAAAAAGGAGACCGTGACTGAAGATGTACTTGAATCTGCCTTCATATCCACCGTATTCAACATCATCGATTTTGAACCAGATACACATACTGAAATCACTGTTAGCGTTTGTATAATCAAAGTCGCTGATTGTGACATGATCATTGCTTCCATCAAAATCCAGCGCGTTTCCAAGGTTTCCGTTGACCCAGTCGTCATCGGTCATGTTGTTGAGTGTTCCGTTATTGCTGCCGACGCTGTCGGCGGCTGTGGTGTCGGCGTCTTCGTCAAACGCCCACCAACCCACAGGTGGTTGGCTCCCCTGCGTCTCGGTGAGGTTATTTTCCAGCCAGTGAGAGGCCAGAACCTCCAATTCTTCCATATCAACTATGTTGCACATCAGGGTATTGTGTATCGCGATCGCGTAAGAATGGCCCCAACCAAGGGCCATAACGACATCTACACCGGGATGTATAGGAGCGGCCTCGGGAGTAAATGCGAATTCACTGTTTAATCCATCCTCGGTCATGCCCCATATACGTCCCATACCCGGATGGCCCGTCGATGCGTTCGGAGTAATCCCCGCGTCAAGTTCGAGCATTGCCTGGCTATATGGGCAATCCACTAAATTAGGCATTGTATTATAAAAAGGATTTACGATTCCGCCGCCGTCATGATGATCGAAGTAATAATCGACTTGTTGGCCGGTATCGAACTGCATCGCGGTTGTAAAAGCGTCGATAGTCGAGAGACCCTCGCCCTGCCTGTCCCAGACTCGATTATGATCGGTGCCGAACCCTTCGTCTGTCATCTCCGGGTTGCCGCGAGCTGAGCAGGTATAGCGTCCGTCGGGATTGACGAGTGGATAGATATAAAATTCGCAATGCTGGCGCATCCAGACGGCTTCGGGTTCGCAGCTTAATATATAATCAATCATCCCTTGAAAGGACCAACTGCCGGTCTCTTCGGTATTGTGATTACCCGTCTGTATGAGCACTATTTTTTTAGGCCCTGTCGCACAGGGGTCGGTGATCTTATAGGCGTAAAGATTGTGTTGTGGAACATAAGGATCTGAGACATGCCCGGCGCTGACACCGACCACAAAATCCGCGAGTACGCCGCACGGGTCCAGTGCCAGCCCGCTATCACAACTCGGTGTAGGTGTAACATAAGGATTTTGGATTACAATTTCCGTATGCTCCTGGGTCATATCTACGGTGTAAACGTTTATATCTTGCTCGTTTATCAGGGTATTATAAAGTGCGATTCCATAGTATTTGCCCAAATCCGTGCAGTACTTGAGGTCGATGCCGGGGCATTGATGACCTGTTTCGGGAGTAAAAGCGAATTGGGCATTCAATCCCTCGGCGGTCATACCCCAGATTCGGCCCATCCCGGGAAGGCCTGACGATTCGGCCGTGCTGATCCCCACGTCCAGGTCGATCATGGCCTGAACAAACGGGCAGTCGATTAAATCGGTGGTTACACAGAAGTAGTTAGTAGTGCAACCTGGGCAACTGTGAAAGTCGAAGTAATAATCCACGTTTTGGCCGGTATCATCCTGCATTGCGTGGGTCAGGGCATCGATAGTTGAGAGCCCCTCGTCTTGCCTGTCCCATACGCGATTGTGATCGCTACCGAAGCCTTCATCGGTCATCTCCGGATTACCGCGTCCCGTAGCGGTATAGCGTCCGTCGGGGTTCACGAGCGGATAGACATAAAATTCGCAATGGCGGCGCAACCAGCCTGCCCGTGGGTCGGGGCTTAACAGGAAGTCTTCTAACCCCTGGAAGCTCCACGAACCGGGTTGTTCGGTATTGTGATTGCCCGTCTGAAAGACCACTATTTTTTTGGGCCCTGTGCTGTCTGGGTCGGTGATCTTGTACGCATAAAGATTATGCTGGGGCACATAAGGATCGGAGACGTGCCCGGCACTAACACCTACCACAAAATCGGCCAGCGAGCTGCCCGGATCCAGTGCCAGCCCGCTATCACAACTCGGCGTCGGGGTAACATAAGGGCTTTGACTGGCCCATTCCGTATGTGCCTCGGTCCTTGCGGGCGTATAATCGAGGTAGTCCTGGCCGTAGCCGATCCCCGCTGATAGCCCAATTACCAATAAAGCAAGAAAAGTTACAGTTCTGATCTTTTTCATCTTTTTATCCTCCGGTTTTTCTAACTATGCCTTTTGGCTGTCAAAACATAGAAGTCCCGTAGGGACAAATGATAATAGCCCAGCGATTTATCGCTGGGTAACTTGGTTTCCTGTGTGTTTTAGTCCCGTAGGGACGGTTGAAAAACAGGTAATCGTTCACTCTTTTTTAATCCATTCCTGTCTGTTGTATCTATGTCATCCGTGTTCTGTGTTTTTTTCTATTCATTAG
>DAOWIP010000217.1 GCA_030640865.1 Sedimentisphaerales bacterium
GATTGGCATATCGATTTGGCGGCCTTTACGGCCCAGCGCCGCCGGATAGCGCAGCAAAAGCGGAATCCGAATTGATTCATCATACGGTTGCTGTTTTTTTTGCTGACCGTGGGAAAATAGCAGATCGCCATGGTCTGATGTGAACACCAGTATAGTATCTTTTTCCAGACCGCATTCTTTGAGGGTTTTGACAATCTGCCCTATGCAGTCGTCGAGCGCCGCGATGTGGGCGTAGTAGCCGGACAGGTCTTTTCGCGCACGGTCGGCAAATTCATCGGGAACATTCGGCTGTAGCTTTATTTCTTCTTGTTTAATCAATTGTCTGTATTTCTGTGGTGCTGTGTGATAGGGCGCATGTGGCGGCCCCCAGGAAAGAAACAGGACAAATGGTTTTCCATTGGAATGCGCACGAATATATCGCTGGGCTTCGTTGGCTTGGGCAATCGCGTCATACCCTTCCCATTTAAGCTTTACATTCTCATCGGCGTAATAACCGGAATTGTTGTAATTGTGTGTACACTCCATTACCTTCCAGAATTTGAAACCCTGTCGATTTTTACGGGTTATAAAAGCGCTTCGATGATGTCCGTTCAGATGCCACTTGCCGATATAGCCGGTTTCATAACCTGCCTCATTGAAGACCTGGGCAATTGGAACGGCTTTGGTGTTTAGGGACACATCGTTCAGAAACACTCCATGCGTGAGCGGATAGCGCCCCGTCATCAGACTGGCCCGATACGGACTGCACACCGGACAGCCGGAAACAGCGTTGCTGAAATTAATACTTTCGCTGGCGAGCTTATCAATATGTGGTGTTTTCGCGTTCGGATCACCACAATAACCTGTTGCCTGCGCCCGCCACTGATCCGGGAAGATATAAACCAGATTTGGTCTTCGCGGATTGATCTCGCCGCCAAGCGATTTCCCACCGGCTGTATGTTGCTCCAAAACAAGTGAAAACGTGCTTATTGCCGCCTTTTGTAAAAAGTCCCTTCTTCCTATATGATTCGTTGCCATTTGTACCCTTTCTTTTCTATTATACGCACCGCGTATGGGAATTCCCGCGAGCGAAACCGTAACATATTGCCATAAGGTTATTTACCCGCGTACTAACGGGAAAATTCAATCGTGAGCACTATAAATAGCGGACAGTCAAGTAGTTATGCCTAATTTTGCATCATATAGCTAAAGTGTTACCATTAAAAAGGAAACTCGCAGTTTGGATTTTGCGGATCATTGCATTTAAGCCAGAATTCAGCAAACATAGCTAAATCTTCGAGATCAACACAACCATCGCCGTCAAGATCGCCTCGGAGAGCGTACTCAAACGCGCCGATGTCGTAACCGGCTCCCTGGGGGCGGGCAGTACCCCAGTAGTCGTTTGTTAAATTGACATTTACGCCAGCATTTATGGCCGGAGAGTCAGATTGAAGTTTGTAATACTCCGCGTTTTGACCAGTTTTAGTGTATAAAGGATCATCTTGTATGCTGCCTGTAATATTGGTACCACAGGCGACACCGCCATCTGTATCTCTCCAGAAATTTGGCAATGAATCATCATATAAGGTGTTTATAACATTTATATCACTATAAGCAGCCTGACCATCACAAAAACCCAAACCTAAATAGCTTGCTCTGGCGTCGGTAAAAATATTGTTTTCAAAGTCAACTTCTAAAACTGATCCAACACCTTTATTTGCGACTGAAATACAGGAATATTGAAAATTTCCCCGCCCATCTACATTAGTGGAATATCGTCCGTCGGCAGTATTATTATATATCTTATAATCAAGCACCTGACTTCCTTTGCTTGCTGCCGGCGAAAACGGTCTTCCACATATATCAACTATGAAATTATTATAGATACGTCCTGTCCTGACTATGTTGCTTCTATGATTTGATCCTAATTTAAAGCCGCCACTCGTGCCTTCAAGATAGTTATTATGTGCGTCTAAATAACTCTGGCCATCCAATTCAAATCCCCAGGACCCTCTAAAAGTCGTGTTTGAATTATCTGGTTTCCAACTGCAATCAGAATGAGGATTGCCAATGATAATATTATCACGAATAGTAGTATTTTTGCCCCGCGTTATAGACCAGCCTTGATTGCAATTATTTTCATAGAATTCACAGCCGCCCCTCATTAACCATATTTCAATTGTTCCTACTGAATACCATCCCAAAAAATCCGTATCCAAATCAACTTTGATATCATTATGATGGAAATCAACATTCCATAAGCAGACGGACGGTCCTGAGCCGGGCCACGTTCCGGTTATTCCCTGTGTTCCAGGACAGCCGGCAGTATCTATATCATTATTGTAAATTTCAGAATCCTTTACCATCCACAATCCTATGTTTGCCTGCGAACGATCTTCTATTTTGTTCCCGCAATTTCGCATAATATTATGATGAAATTGAAAGTTTTGCACATGCTCAACTGCTGTTCCGGGCCATACTCCGTCAAAACTTGAATCATCACCATCAAGTCCAGGATCGCTCGGCCAGATATCCCACCAATTTTGTGTGTTTCCCTCATCTTTGCTTGATTGCGCAACAACGGTGTTACTGCCGTGAAAATCGCTTTGTTTATAGAAATCTTTTATGACGCAATGTGCTATTTCTACATTATCCCGATCATGAACGTTTATAGCTTCAACATAATAAGGGCCGTTATTAAAAACTCCATCGCCGTCAAGAGTTATATAAGATAGTACCTGGCCTGATGGGTTATTGGTTCCAATTGTTGATTGAAACAATATCAAAGGATAACGCCTGTACGTATTTTGGGTTGTAGCTGGTTGAATGATAACGCGGGAAGCATCCTGATTAGCAGATGTTAAAGATACTCCTTCCGGTAGCTGAATTTGGTTTTCTGTGTAAGTCCCGTCACTAACGCGTACCGTATCCCCACTTACGGCTCTCTGCTCCACGGCATATTCAATATGCCGACAGGGATTGCCTTGGCTGCCGCAAGTTGAGCAGTCAGTTCCGCTTGTAGAGACGTAGATGTCGGCCGCGTTCACGCTCCCACAAAAGCCCAAAAGTCCAAAGCCAACCATTAGGGCGATCGCCATAATAATTACACTTCTTAAATTTGCTTTGCGATAATTTACCTGTTTCATTACACCTTTCTCCTTGCCTTACTATATATAATCTATACGCACCGCGTATGGGAATTCCCGCGAGCGAAACCGTAACATATTGTCGTAAGACTACTTACTCTCGTACTAACGGGAAAATTTAATCATGGGCATTATATACCCCCCCCTCAATGTTGTTGCGGACTTACAATCAACCTGTATATTTTACCATAAATATAATTTTTGTGAATCAAAAACTGGGGGGGGTAATAAAGGTTCACGCTTTTCGAGAGGTGTAATTTAATGGTATAGGAATTTGTATTCTGATATGTACCGCGGACGTCCCGTCCGCATCTTCTGTTTTTGCCGGCGAGACGCCGGCGGTACAAAAATGCCGCCGAAGGCGGTTAATTTAACCTGCATTTTCATTTGGAATGAGTGTGTTTTATAGCGGTTTTGCCCCCTGATTTTACATCAGTTAGACAGCATGGGCTGAAGCCCATCCTACGTGGCTATCGGATAAAATAAGACAGTTTATATTTTTACGGAACCGAAGAATGTTTGGGCGAGCCAGCCGATAACAGGGGGCAGGAAAAAAGAACTGGCAAATCGGATGAGGGTCAGTTTCCAACCCATAATGCCAACTTCAAATGGGAGTCGGCCGACGGCAATGAGAGACCAACCAGTGAGAAAAGCGACCAGCGTACCGACACTAGCGCCGCTTTTTGCAAGACCGGCGACAATAGGGAAACTGGTATAAGGCCCACCCGGTGTGAGTCCGCCGGCGATACTGCCGATAAGGATACCACGCATCCCCGATTCCCGGCCTATCCAGCGGGCTACGATATCCTGCGGCAAAAGGACCTGTATCATCCCCGCGACAATAAAAGCAAAACACAGCATGGGCAGAGCTTGGGCTGTCATCGACCAGGCTGATTTCAAGCCTTCGATATGCTCCTGCCCATCACGTTGGTAACCGATCCAAAGCAATACGAATGCCAGCACCCCCATAATCAAGGTTGGTATAATCATGCCTGACCTCTTTGTCCCTTTTTCCAAGTTCATATTCCAATAAAAGGATGTTGTAAAAAGTAACTCAATATTCGTTATAATTGTAACATATTATCTATATTAACGGCAAGGGCCGTCTTATAAATCCAGACGTTGCGAATATACAGCATAATTGCGATGTAATGTTGAAATAATTCAACAAACACTCTTGACTTTTACCGTGCTGAATTGTATCAATATATTAGGCTCGTATGCCATTATAGTAAAACAAAAATGAAAGCAGAGAGAGAAAAAACACAAACCAATCGACCCCCTGCGCAGACCGCGTCGCCCCTTCGTTTTGGTCGTATGGCTCGGCATTTGATCGATACCATTCCGTTAGGCGTGGTGGTTTTTGATCGGCAGTTGCATATCACCGACATCAATTCCAGCGCAAAAGATATGCTGGCGGAAGGTAACGATATTACCGAGGCGCTAACCGCCTGCACTAAAGTTTCCGGAACAGAGCAGGGCAAAACAACGTGGCGCAAACGGCTGGAGCAGTCGCTGACAAGCTGCGAGCCGGGCACTTTTGAAAATGTCGCTTATTCCAATAACGGCATGACAGGAGCACTGCAAATCATCTGCACACCGCTGGTGAGCGAATCTTCAGATGAACAACTCGGTGGAATTCTCCTGATCGAGAATGTTACAAAAAAGAAGATGATGGAGAATGATCTGGCGCAGGCGGAACGACTGGCGGCAATGGGGAAATTGGCGGCCCGTGTGGCGCACGAACTGAACAATCCGTTAGATGGTATTCTTCGATATATCAATCTGGCCCTGCGAATAGAAGAACAGGCGGAGAATCAGCAAAGCGGCAAATATCTGCGCGAGGCACGCAAAGGTGTGCAGCGAATGGTTCAGATTATCAGCGAACTGCTGGAATTTTCGCGGAGTAGCTATATAGCCTTCGAAGAAGCGGATATAAACAAGATTGCAGAAGAAGCAGTTAAGTCAATGGAAATCCAGGCACTAAAGAACCAGGTGGAGATAGTTCGCGATTACGGCAAAGAAATGCCTAATCTGCGCAGTGGTAATTTGTTTCAGGTTTTCTGTAACCTGATAAAAAACGCTATCGACGCCATGTCAAACGGCGGTCAACTGACAATCAAAACGTATTGCCGGGAAAAACATTTGCTGATTGAATTTGCCGATACGGGATGTGGACTCAGCCGGGAAGTGCAGGAGAATCTTTTTGAGCCGTTCTTTACCACCAAAGACGCCGGCAAAGGCACAGGGCTGGGCCTGCCCATTTGTAAAGATATTATCGAACGGTACAACGGCGAAATAGAGGTCCGAAATCGACCGGAAGGCGGAGCGTTGTTCACAGTGAGCATACCGCTGGAACGTACAAGCGGGATGAGTATCTGAGTGTATGAGTATATGAGTGGATGGGTGTATGGTGGGGTATTTGGATTGTTCAGCAGAACAGGGAGAGATAAGAAGTAATGGCAGGAGAAAAAATATTAGTCGTAGATGACGATCAGATTATCCGGGATTCGCTCAGTGAGTTTCTCAAGCTGGAGGGATTCAAGTGCCAGGGAGCGGAAGGATTCGATCAGGCACTAAAAGAACTTGAGAAGCAGAGCTACAACCTGGTCATCACCGATGTGAACATGCCGAAGACAGACGGTTTCGAGTTGCTGCGTGTGATTCGCAAACGGTATCCTGAATTGGTAACCATTGTAATCACCGGCTACGGTACGATCGAAAGCGCGGTCGAGGCAATCAAAATGGGGGCATACGATTATCTGACCAAGCCGATTGTCGATGACGAGATCCGAATGATCGTCAGCCGTGCGCTGGAACAGCAGGCGCTCCTTCAGGAAAACCGCAACCTGAAAAAGCAATTGCACAGCCAGTTCGGGCTGGAAAATATCGTCGGACATGACTATAAAATGCTTAAAGTGTTCGATATGATCGAGGCGGTAGCGGACAGTAAGGCGACGGTGCTGGTATCAGGCCAAAGCGGGACAGGCAAAAGCCTGATAGCGCGGGCCATTCACCATCGTTCGGGCCGGCCGGGTAGTCCCTTTGTAGAGGTAAGCTGCGGCGCACTGCCGGAGACGCTCCTGGAAAGTGAGTTGTTCGGTCACGTTAAAGGGTCCTTTACGGGTGCCATAAACAATAAGGAAGGTAAATTTCTGGCGGCTGACGGCGGGACAATCTTTCTGGATGAGATTAATTCCGCACCACCGAGTTTTCAGGTTAAGCTGCTGCGGGTAATGCAGGAAAAACAGTTCGCGCCGGTAGGCAGTAACGAGACCAAAAC
>DAOWIP010000049.1 GCA_030640865.1 Sedimentisphaerales bacterium
GTCAACCCATTGTCATATAATCAGTTAGTATTTGTTGCACTTATTAGTTGAATCCGCCTTGGAAAAGAAAGGTTCAGCCCGGCAAAAACCCCAGCCAGCCCAGTCGCCAGACGATTTGTAAGATGATTTGGGCGTAGATACCAGCCATCACATCGTCGAGCAATACTCCCCAGGCGCCCGGTATTTTTTCCAACTGACGTACTGGTGGTGGCTTGATAATATCAAAAACGCGAAACAGCAGGAACCCTGCCAGTGTAAAGATGATTATCTCTTTCGCGCCCCACGCTGCAATCGGCCACAGCCATAAGAACGTAACCGCCTGACCGCATTGTTCGTCGCTGACAATTTGGCCGGGGTCGGGGCCGTATTTTTTGATGAACCGGTCGCCGTAGGCGACGGTAACAATAAAACCATGAACCGCCACCACCAGCATAACCGCCGCCGCCACAATCGGCGAACCGCTCAATATCGCCACCAGCAAAAATACGCCCGCCACCACCGCCGAACCCCATGTGCCCGGCATCAGCGGCAAATATCCAGCACCAAAAACTGAAAGCCAAATGCGATACATAAAAACTCCATAAATAGTTTCTGCTGCGGAAACGTATTTGTCATTCCTGCGGAGGCAGGAATCTATCTTTTTTGCTCCGTACACCCGTATCACTTATTCGATCTCGAGCGTTCCAAAACATATTCGAGGTTTTTCAAAACGGATGTAACCTGCCTGTCTTTAAGTGCCAGGATGTCGCGTAGTGCCTCGCCGATGGCTGGGATATATTTTTCGATGTAACTTTGTTTCAGGGCCTCGTCTCGGCGGCGTTTTTCACCACGGAGATGACGGCCAAGCCGCCGGCCGCAGTCGGCCAGGGCCAGCTTGATTTCTTTGATTATCTCCGGGTAATGGGCCACGGCCTCTTTGCTCTCGGAGGTGAACGGCACCCAGACCGAGGCGATATGCACGATCACGGTAACCGGTCCACCTGGCAGTGCGCCGCGGCTTTGCGACAGGCCGTACAGGCGCCAGTTCATCTGCAAAATAGACTTGAAAATTGAACAGCCCGATTGTTGATATAACAAAGGAACCCGATTGGCAAAACGCAATACGCGCATCAATTCCTTCTCATTTCCATTGTTATTTTTGTTGTCTTTTTCATCGGTTTTGTTGTTATGGCCGCCGCCGTAGGCCAGGGCGGCTTCGATCTGGAATGGGTTGCCGCGATAAACAGCCGGCGGACGGGTGCAGACGGTATAAAAATTAGCATCAACCACTTGCTGTAGTCCCTTGAGCAGTTCTTCTTCACCGATTGGTTCTATGCAATTCGTGCTTGGCGCCATAATTTTAGTTTCGTTGATTGCCCTGTACAGTTTTTCCGCTTGCGCGTGAGAAAGCCTGCTCGGGCGGGTACGAGACGATATATTCGCTTTATCCAGTATCTGCTGACTGACGCGGCTGCTTACGCGGGAAAACTCATTGCACAAAAAAGAGGCCATCGTGGTGTTTTTGGTGTCCTTGGCCATCTTCATCAGAACGCCCAGCTCAACACCGTATGGATGGGGCTTGACCGACTTGGGAACTATAACTATGTCTTTTACTGATCGTTCGTAAATCCGTTCCTTGCCGTCGGGCATAATATAACGGATACGGGTGTGCGGATTGGTGATAGCGGTTTGGGTGATATACTCATCGACACTTTGACGACCGCGTTGGTAGCGGGCTTCCATTTCAATCTCGACCCGTGTACCGCTGCGGACATCCCAATCGATCACTTCATCTTTGATGATATCGGGCCGATTCTTTTTTGTATCGATCCGCAATTCGTAATGATGCGCCTGGCTGCGCGGCCCGGTTTTGCTGTTTATTTTAACGCTCTTGCCGGTAGTTAGCAGCCCATACATCCCTGCCGCGGAGATACCGATACCTTGTTGGCCACGGGCCATTCGGAGCGTGTGGAACTTACTGCCGTATAGTAATCGACCGAAAATGTGGGGTATCTGTTCTTTGACGATACCCGGCCCGTTATCCTGCACCCAGATACGATAACGATTATCGCTTGTCTGTTTTATACCGACCTTGATCTCCGGCAGGATATTGGCTTCTTCGCAGGCGTCGAGCGAATTATCAACCGCTTCTTTGACCGCTGTTAATAGTGCCTTACTGGGATTATCGAAACCGAGCAGATGTCGGTTCTTGGCGAAGAATTCACTAACACTGATCTCCCGCTGACGCTCGCCCATCGCCTTGGCCTTCGCTTCGATATGCTCATCTTTGATATGAGTATTTCGAGCCTTGCTTTGCCTACGTGAAGCGGAGGCAGGTTCTCTCTTTGCCGCGGTTTTTTTCTTCGCGACGACCTTTTTCTTTTTACCGCTGCCGCCAAACGACAGAAGCATCTGTCCTTTTGTGTCCGTCTTTCTTTTACGAGCCACAACGGTCTCCTTACCGTTCACACCATACAATCATTCCGAACAAAGCGTGCCACGGCCGTCTCGGCCGTGCTTCTTTCGCAAGCGTAGGACGGGCCGTGCCTGCCATTCACCTATGTCCCGTAGGGACAAATGATAATAGCCCAGCGATTTATCGCTGGGAAACCTGTTCTTATATTATTTTAGTCCCGCAGGGACGACTGAAAA
>DAOWIP010000079.1 GCA_030640865.1 Sedimentisphaerales bacterium
AAGATGGCCTGGGAGGTTGTAACGGCAGGCTCTACCGCAGGCGAGCAACTGATAATACGAAAATGCGAGCAGTACTCGGCGATAAAATTAGAAGGTCTTGGGCTTAATCCCTCGCAATTGACGGCTTTGAAGGGTATTCGTAATTCCGGTAGCGGGGTTACGATCATATCCGGACCTCCGAAAAGCGGAGTCACGACGACATTCTACGCGATGATCCGTAACCATGATCCGTTTATGAACGGGATCAATATGCTTGAGAGGAAACCGGCGGCAGCGCTTGATAATATTACTCAGCATGAATACACGTTGGGCGATACCGGTAGTAAGAGTTATTCTGAGACGCTTCGAACGATCCTTCGTATGGGGCCCGATATTGTCGGTTTGGCCGAATGCGAGGATGCCGAGTTGGCTCAACTGTCCGCAAAGGCAGCGAAGGACAGCAAGATCATGCATGTAACTATGACTGCCAACAGTGTTGTACAGGCAGTTGGCAAATGGATCAAACTGGTGGGCGACCGCAACCTTGCCGCCGATACTTTAACGGCTGTGATCAACCAGCGAATTATCCGTAAGTTATGCGATGATTGCAAACAGGCGTATAAGCCGAATCCCGATCTTCTGCGGAAGTTCAATATTCCATCCGATAAGGTCCAGGTGTTTAACCGGGTTGGTGAGATAGAATACGATAAACATGGCAAACCTTTACTCTGCGGGAAATGCCAGGGTACGGGTTTCTATGGCAGGACGGCGATCTTTGAGTATATTCTGTTGGATGACGCTCAACGAACCGCCATCAAACAAGCCAAATCTCTTCAGGAAATAGCGGGCAGTTTCCGTCGAGCCGGCATGCTTTATCTCCAGGAAGAATCGATCAAAAGAGTAGCTACCGGAATAACGGCTATCAATGAAGTGATACGTGAGCTTTCGACTAATCCGCAGACTGTCGGTAAAGGCGGCAAGAAGTAATGCCCTTGTTGGTATAACAATTAATTGATTTTTATAAGGATCCTTACAATATGTTTGGCGCAATTTCGGTAATATTAATTACTCTTTTGACGATTTCGTATTTTTATCTCAAATGCCCAGTTCTAAAATCGTTCGCTACAGCAATGGCGGCGATATTAGGACTTATTATTGCCTTTAGCTACTATGAAGGTCTGGCTGACATGCTGATATCTCGCGGTCACGGCGTTCAATGGGCTCAGGGATTTATTTTCTTTCTTCTTTTTGTCTTAAGTTTTGCTCTGATCCGGACCGGTACCGATTATGTTGTAGGCGCGAATATCAGTTTTGGCGAAGTGAGTACGAAAATCACGGCTGTTATTGCAGGCATACTAACCGGAATGATCATCTCAGGTGTTTTTGTAATTACTGTCGCAATGCTGCCTGTCCGGAAGAGTGTCCCTTACGCACGATTCGGCGAAGAGATCAATGCAAGGGATCCTGACAAGCTTATGCTCAATGCCGACGGTTTTGTTGCGGGCTTTTTCGGCTGGGTAAGTAAGGGGTCGCTTAGCTGTAGCAAGAGTTTCGATGCGCTACATCCCGATTATGTGGACGGCCTGCACCTCAATCGCGTCAAGCCCATCGAGCCAGAGTACGACGAAAGAAGAGGCAAGAAATCCGATCCAATCAAAGTTCTGACGACGGCAGCAAGTGAGTCTGTTTTTCTTCCGAAAAAATACGGAGTGCGGACCAAAGATTTTGGCGATCACAGCCGGATCGTGGTGAGGGTTGGCATAAGGGGACGTGAGCTCGCAGATGGCGGTGCCGCTGACAAAGATAAAAAAGTAGATTTTGCCCTGTCTCAGGGGCGGCTGATCTGCAAGGCAAAAGGGGCGGTGGCGGGAACTTCCGGCAGTAGTATTGTCGTTTATCCGGATAAATATAAGCTCGCCGGTAAGCCGCTTGCCAAAGAGCCGGCCCTTGATGAGGTAATTATGTTTTCACGGAATGAGCTTATAAGGGGAGTGGCTTGGATCGATATCGCTTTCAATGTGCCTGACAATATGCAGGCGGCATTTCTCGAATTCAAGAACAATACTATCGTGGAACTTCCGAAACCGGTTGAGAGCAGCAATGAAGTCGAACGTGAACT
>DAOWIP010000412.1 GCA_030640865.1 Sedimentisphaerales bacterium
CCCCGATTTTACCGCTGTCAATCTTCAGGAGGCCGCCAATCTTATCATCCATCACAGCCGTTCTGAAGAACCGCCAGCCGAACAAACAACACCACAAATTGAAGACCAACCGGGAAAACCATTAGAAGAAAAACCACCAGAGGCCGTCGAACAAGCAGGCACACCTGTTGTACCACCCCCCTCGCTTGAACCGCAACCATCCCAGCCCTCTACTGAATCGCAACCATATCAGCCATCAGTTGAACCGCAACAAACCCAGCCGGAAGATAATAATCCTACAAGTTACCAAATTACCGCCGAGCGGGAAATGTCTGAAGAGACCGATCAAACCGATACCGATACCGATACAAATTCACTTTTGGCCCGTATCCTTCGGGAATTAAGGGCGATAAATCGGGATCGAAATATGCCGGCAGAGTTTTCTATAGGCAAGCTAATGGCCGGGGTAGTCCAGATGCTCGTTATTTTCTGCCTGGTTCTGGCCTTCTTGTTCGGTATCGGACCCGAACCCAAAACCGGCGCCACCCAGAACTGCCTGTTGCTTGCCCTGATCTTCCAGACCCTTACTATTAGTCTGCTCCTCATTCATCGCCATTAATGTTGTGAGTTGTGGGTGGAAAGTGGAAAGTGGAGAGTGGAGAGTGGAGAGAAAGAGAGGGAATAACCAATGACGGATATTGGATACCACGTAACATTTTGATCATCCGCGGCAATTCGCAAAAACGTGTAAAAGCAGAAGCCAACCATGCTTAAGCTTACTTATGCTTTGCATAAGCTACGCGTAAGCATGCCACCCCGACGAGCCATCCACCTCGAAGACTCGGTGGCTGCCATCCGTTGTTGCTGGGTTCCATAACGAGGATTGTACAGGAGCACCTCTCTGAAATACAGAAAGGTGCCACCCAAGAGGTTTATTCGTGGCGGAGTGATTCGATTGGGTCGAGCCAGGCGGCACGGTAGGCGGGGTAGAGGCCAAAGGCCACGCCGATGGCACCGGAGATACCGAATGACAGTATCAAAGAGGTGCCGGTAATAACGGTGGGCATATAGAAGAAGCGGGTGATGAGGTAGGGGATCAGCGATCCCAGGCCGATGCCGATGGTACCGCCGGCGAGGGTGAGCATAACGGTTTCGGAGAGGAACTGGACGATAATGTCGCGGCGGCGGGCGCCGAGTGCCCGGCGGATGCCGATCTCGCGGGTGCGTTCGCTGACACTGGCGAGCATGATGTTCATAATTCCGATGCCGCCGACCAGCAGAGAAATAGCGGCGATGGAACCGAGCACAATACTGAAGATGCGGTTGGTACGGGCTGCCTGACGCAGCAATTCGAGCGGAACCACAATCTGATAATCTTTTTTCTTGTGGAAACGGCGCAGCAGACTGTCGAGAATATCGCGGACAGGAAGAACAGAGTCGGTAGAATCGACCATAACGGTGATTTCCTGGAGTTCGACTTTTTCGGCCTGGCGTACGCCGCCGGAATACTGCACTGTCATTTCACCGAAGCTGCTTTTAAAAGCAGTCAGTGGGATATAGATATTCCCGGCAATGCCGCCACCCGCCGCGGCCGAGATCGGAGCGGAGTTCTGAGCCTGACCGGTTGTTTGCATCGGCCCGGTAGAGGTAACCATGCCCACGACGCGATAATAGACATTCTTGATTTTTATATCACGGCCGACAGGATCATCAACAACAAACAGTTCCTCAATGACCTGTTCATCGACCACGCAGATCTTCTGTTGATAGTCCATATCGATAGAACTGAGGAAGCGGCCCAGCCGCAGCCTTACCGGGTGCACTTCGGGATACCACGGAATAGTACCGATTACCTCAGCAGAGACCTGCCGATTCCGGTACCATACCCGCTGTGTGAGTCGGCGCATTGGAATAACCCGTTTGACCTGAGGGATGGTCTTGCGAATGCGTTCGGCATCCGAGTATGTCAGGCCATAAATATTCATAGAGTCGGTGTCGCCGGTGGCGGTGCGCTGTTCGGCTGGTTTTACCGTCTTGATAATGATGTTGCGGCTGCCGAGCCTCGCGATCTGCTCCTGGGCCTCACGGCTGGCGCCTTCGCCGA
>DAOWIP010000449.1 GCA_030640865.1 Sedimentisphaerales bacterium
AAAAGTTCCGCCGAAGGCGGTTAAGTTGAAACTTTTTATAAGAGGTTGAGAACTATGGCGAAAGCTCCAAAAAAAAATGACATTATGAAAGTATGGGTCCGCTATAAGGGTGAAGAGCACACCGGCGAACTGCGTAATTATTTAATGGAGGAGTACCTGCCTCTTGTGAAGTATAACGCCGAGCGCATTTACGCCAAGTTACCGGACGAAGTCGAGTTGGACGACCTGATTAGTGCCGGAATCTTTGGCATGATGGATGCCATTGAGGCCTTTGACTTGGAGCGTGGTGTGAAGTTCTCCACTTATTGTGCCCCGCGTGTTCGAGGTGCGATTTTGGACGAGTTGCGTAGTATGGATTGGGTCCCACGGCTGGTACGCAACCGCGCTCACAAGTTGAATCAGGCTTGTAAGCAGCTCGAAGCTGAGTTCGGACGTTCCGCCAGCGACGAGGAAATTGCCAAGTGTATGGGTATTAATGAGCAGGAGTACATCAAGCTCAAGCGGGACGCCACCGCTGTTTCTTTGGTCTCTCTCAGTCGTAAGTGGTACGAAACCGATTCGCAGAAGGATGTTTGTGAGATTGACGTCCTGGAGGACAAGCGTGGCGAGGACCCGCTCGACGAAATTCAACGCCGTGACCTCAAGGACGCTCTGACCAGGGGCCTGAGTCGTGCCGAAAAACTCATTCTCATATTGTATTATTATGAGGAAATGACAATGAAGGAAATCGGTGCCACCCTGGACTTATCGGAATCTCGTGTCTCTCAGATGCATTCATCTATCCTGGCCCGCTTAAAGGCCCAGATCGGAAGTCAGAAACAGGAACTGAACGTATAATCAGCTCTGTCCTCAACCTCTAAAAACAGGAGTAGCTGGTAGGGCGGGCCGTGCCCGCCATTTTCTTCGTAGGGTGGGATATTACCCCACGCGTTTTTCTGACAATCGTCAGGCCGAGAAAAAAATACTCTTTTTCGGGGTGGAGAATTTGACTTTTTCAATTTTTACGAATAAATTGACGCTGGCGTCTAATTTACTTTCAGGTGAAAGCAAATTAAGTATAGCCAAAAGGTTATAAACAACCACACGATACCTGATAATGCGAAATATCCTGCTTTTCATTCTGTTGCTTTCACCTGCTGAACAGCTACTCTTGTGAAAATTGAAAAAGTCAAATTTGGAGCACCGAAAAAGGAAGATTTTTTCGGTCTATATCGACAAATGCAAAATATATCGGACTCAATAAACAATAAACCATAAACTAAAAGACCAATAACCTTTCAACCTTCGACTTTTTAACTTTTCAACTTTTATATTGCCGATAGATAACATAAAGCCAGACTACTTACTCGTTATTATGATATGAGTTGCTTTTTTGTTTCGTCCTGGATTGGGTGGCACCTTTCTGTATTTCAGAGAGGTGTTCCTGTACCGAAGATGAGTAGCATACCTCCGAACATTATAGGCTCGATCTTTCAGGCCCAGGTTTCTGCTGCCGAGACTGCTCGTAAGAACGATGCTCAGCGGAACAAGCGGGTTGCCGATTCCCGTGAGCTTGCTCGTTTGGCCGACCAGACTACCAGTGAGGTTGAGGACACCGACCAGACTGAGGAAGCGATAGTCCGTCGTCAGGACGAACGGCAGCGTGACGGACAGGACGCCCATGACACCTGGCAGCAGCACCGCGAGCGCGAACCCGGCCAATTATACACCCCTGACGGCCAAACCGACCCTGACGACTCACCACCCACTGATTCACAGAGTAACCCTCAGTCGAACGACCCCCCCGATCCGGACGACCCGCCCGAACATATCGACCTTTCCGCCTGATAAGGGGTGTTTTGTACTATTCGTCCATTTCCATTCACTCGATATTGAATATTCAACTCTTTTATTCTCCACCCTTTCCCCTCTGCTCTCTGGCCTATGGCTCACGCGGTTTTCTAAACTACTCTTTCTTAGGTTATTATGCCAACCTGATAAAAAGTTAGTTCTCCAACTCAGCTAATTGATCAGCACTAACTGTTTCGACACTCAAATCGCCAAATATCACTCGATACTCATCGTCTGCAACCTTCCATCTCAACAATACCGCATCAACATCATCCTGCCCGACAGTATCGCCATAATAAGCTGGGTCCTTATCTTCCTGCACCAGTGTCATATAAAACATACCAAGCGATTGGACAGGCATAAATTCTGTCATCATTTTATTCATCTTGGCATCAAAATCCTGATCTTTGAGTTTTTCCTGAATTGTCTCAGCTTCTGCCTCGACCTGTTTTTCCTCTTCTCTTTTTATTTTGCTAATTTCTCCCACCATATCCATAAGATTGAGTTTTTCAGGATAATGGCCGGTCAATTCCAAAAATTTCTTTAACCCCCCAATTGCTGCTTCCGCGTCCATCTTGGGTATCTTCATGCTTGGTCCTGCCGTATAATCATCGGGAATAATCGGCTCAAACTCACTGGGATCGATATCAATATTCCATTGATAATTATCTGCCACCATGTGCATTTTCATTTGGCCCTTGTTCTGTGTTATATCCATCTCCATACAAACCGGTAAACCCTCTTCAACATCAACCCACAGCCGGGTAATCATACTGTCAAACATTCCACCTCCAAACCTGGGATCGGTTACTTCAATCCCCTCAACCTCTATGCCGTCGATCGTATTCCGGCCCAGTTCGGTATATTCAAACTTCATTAATTCCTCAACCATATACCTTGGGTCTTGATTTTGTTTCTTCATCTTCTCCAGCATTTCTTCATCAAATTCCATACGTATATACTTCTTCATCTCCGGCATAATCATAATCATCGCGTTTTCCCTGGGAATTATATACGTCTGCACATACGCCTGCTGTATAGCCTTACCTTCGGAATAAGATGATGTTTCCATCTTCATGCCATATTCGGCAGATACTATAACGGAAATTTCCATTTTTTGGTTTTTTATCTCCGGCATCTCCGGCATCATTCTGCCGTTCATAGTCATCTTCATCTGATACATAAACGACTGAGCCTGTTCAACTTTCTGGGCTACCTCAGCCCAGGAAACACTTGCCATATCTGGCCCTCCCATGAAAACTATTCCCAAAAACACACCAACGATTATTATCGCTGCCGCTGCAATCTTTGTTATTCTGCTTTTCATAATTGTTCTCCTGTAATAATTTGCCGCAGAACCATTGCTCAGGTTATTGCCGCAGCGACCAACGGGAGCGTCGCTGCCTGCGGATGCTCGCGGTGAGAAAAAGTGGCTATGCCGCCTCCATATATTTTGTTGACTTATTTTCTGTTCGTCTGCCCCATCGATTACTTTTTTTCTGACTTGATCCAGATTACGTGCAGTAACCTCAGGGTTCAATGTGAACTTTGAAATAAGGTCAAAACGTCTTAATATTTCTTTTTCATTAATTTCCGACATCATATTACTCTTTTCCGACAGGGCGGATTTTCTCGATTGCCAATAATGTTCGAATCCGGGCCAGGGCTTTGGCGCACAACGAACGTATATGTTG
>DAOWIP010000069.1 GCA_030640865.1 Sedimentisphaerales bacterium
CGTCAATCTATTCGAGATTACAGCCCCACGCATAGCCCAATCCCGCCAGTGCGGACAGTTCGTTATGGTCAGAGCTTTGGATCACTCGGAGCGCATCCCGCTTACTATCGCCGACGTCAATAAACAAGCAGGCACAATCACACTTATCGTACAGGCAGTGGGCAAGAGCACTATGGAAATAAGCTCTCTTGAAAAGGGCCAAAGTTTCCGGGACGTCGCGGGGCCTATGGGCAAACCCAGCCATATCGAAAAATACGGAACAGTTGTTGTCATCGGCGGCGGGCTGGGAACCGCTGTGGTCTATCCGCAGGCAGTTGCACTGAAAAAACTGGGCAATAAGATCATCAGCATCATCGGCGCCAGAACCAGTGAACTGCTGATACTTCAGGAACTTCTCGGCGGGACCAGCGACCAACTGATCCTTACCACCGACGACGGCTCCGCCGGCGAAAAGGGATTTGTTACCGACGCACTACGAAAACTGATCGACGACCCACAAACCGACGTCGATGCCGTCTATTGCGCCGGCCCGGTGATGATGATGAAGGCTGTGGCGGACCTGACAAAAACCACGAACACCACAACATTCGTAAGCCTTAATCCTATAATGGTGGACGGTACGGGCATGTGCGGCGGATGCCGTGTTACCATCGACGGCAAAACCAGATTCGCCTGTGTTGACGGACCGGAGTTCGACGGACATCAGGTGAACTTTGTAGAATTAATGGATCGCCTGAGCACGTATAAAGACCATGAGCGGCGATCCGCGGAATATTATTGTAAAAGTCGCAAATGTAAGTTGAGTTAAGTTAAAAAGGATAAATATTTACCTGGCCCGATATTTTTATGGAAAACAAACAAAAAATAACACCAAAAGAACGTATGGCTATCGTCCGTCAGCAGATGCCGCAGCGCAGCGGCCCGGAACGTGTCAAGGACTTCAAAGAAGTCAACCTCGGCCTGACCGAACAGGCCGCCATTATGGAGGCCAAACGATGCCTTCAATGTAAAAACGCCAAGTGCATAGCCGGATGTCCCGTTGAAATCGATATTCCCGGTTTTATCCGACTCATCGCCGAGGGCGATTTCCTCGGAGCCGCCGAGCTGATTCGGAAGGACAATAACCTGCCCGCTGTTACAGGTAGGGTGTGCCCTCAGGAGACGCAGTGCGAGATCAAATGTGTCCGCTGCAAGAGCGATACGCCTGTGGCTATCGGCTGGCTGGAACGATTCGCGGCCGACTATCAAATGAAACATCGGAAGGCTCGGACAAACTGTCAGGCTGAGAAGACCGGCAGGAAGGTCGCCTGTGTCGGTGCCGGCCCGGCCGGGATAACATGTGCCGGTGAGTTGGCCAAAATGGGCCATGACGTTACCATATTCGAGGCCTTTCACAAGCCCGGCGGCGTACTGGTCTATGGTATTCCGGAATTTCGTATGCCGAACAATGTCGTCGATGATGAAATTAAAACACTCAAATCACAGGGCGTTAAGATCGAGACCAATGTCATTGTCGGCCGTACCGTAACTATAGAGCAACTGTTGAGCAAATCGGACGAGGGATTCGACGCTGTCTTCATAGCCAACGGCGCCGGCCTGCCGATGTTTATGAACATCCCGGGCGAAAACCTCAAGGGCGTCTGTTCCGCCAACGAATATCTGACACGTTCCAATTTAATGGAGGCCTATAATCCTGACTCGGACACACCTGTTATTCGCGGTAAGCGTGTCTGTGTTGTTGGCGGCGGCAACACCGCTATGGACGCGGTCCGAACCAGCAAACGCCTCGGAGCCGATGAAAGTATTATTGTTTATCGACGGGGTAGGGAGCAGATGCCCGCGCGTGTGGAAGAAATTCATCACGCCGAGGAGGAAGGCATCCGTTTCGAATTTCTCACGGCACCAGTCGAGGTACTGCCTGACAAAGACAACTGGGTCGGGGCTGTTAAATGTATTCGTATGGAACTGGGCGAGCCGGACGATTCCGGCAGGCGACGGCCGGTCCCCATTAAAGGCTCGGAATTCATCTTCGATTGTGATCTGCTCATCGTGGCCATAGGCATTAACGCCAATCCGTTGCTCACTCAGGCCACACCCGGTCTGAAACTGAACAAGTGGGGTTATATCGAAATTGACGATGCTCAAATGACCAGTATCCCCGGCGTGTTCGCCGGCGGAGATATTGTCCGCGGCTCGGCCACGGTCATTCTCGCTATGGGCGACGGCAAGACGGCAGCCCGGAGTATTGACAAATATCTTTCAGAAAAACGCGTGGGGTAAGACCCCACCCTACAAGACTAATACTCAGACCTCA
>DAOWIP010000030.1 GCA_030640865.1 Sedimentisphaerales bacterium
GGCCCGTCATAATCCTTCAATAATTCGTCAATAAGCTCGTGTTTACGCTTTTCCTGAAACAATTGTTTGGCCATAGTAACTTCCTTTCATAAAATAAGTTAACATATCTATGACCATTTACACAGTTTATTTTACACCCTCCTTGGATCTTTTTCCGGCATGTGTTTTACCTCAGGGAAGAAAACGGAACATTATCAATCCTGTTCGCACTCATTTCGCTCATTGGCAAGATAATATAGCGACCGCATATCAGGTTGTATTATATGAGAGCAACGGCGGCTGGCAAATTATTTCTGCCCTCTTTCTCACCACCCACAACTCACAATTCATTTGATTCCTCATTCCAATTTCTTAATTCGTCACTCTTTTCTTTTCTTCTTCGTGCTCTTCTTTTCTTCGTGGTTAAACTCTCTTCAATTCTCTCTTCTGCCTTTCTCACAACTCTTTCTTTTTGTCATTCGTGTTCTATCAAAATCTCAAATCCTTCCTTTTTTTTGCGATTTTACTTTTGCTCAAAACCCATTCGTTTTTATCAACTTTTGCCGAAAACCCGCGAAAACTGTTCATTTTGCGAAAAATATTTTCCGCCGTTTTCCGGAAATCGCAAAATATGAACGGTTTTCAGTATTTTTCAGCATTTTTGGCCGTAAAGCAACCAAAAGTGAAAATCTCATCTTCTACGCAAAATAAGGACTTACATCAATTTTCCATAATGAAAACAACTACCTGTAAATTTTCTCTTTATCTCATATTATCTTTATGGTTAAATCACGTAGTTTCAAAGAGTTATCTGCGAGGTGCGATTATGCGTTTTACCAAGATGCACGGTATCGGCAACGATTATGTTTACGTTAACTGCTTTTCTGAAAAGGTTTTAGAGCCTGAAAAGTTGGCTGTTGCCGTCAGTGATCGGCATTTCGGCATTGGTTCGGACGGCCTGATTCTGATAATGCCCTCTCAGCAGGCTGATGTTCGTATGCGTATGTTCAACGCTGATGGGAGTGAAGCTGAGATGTGCGGCAACGGTATTCGTTGTTTGGCTAAGTTCTCTTATGAAAACAACTTATGTAAAGGCCGCCCTCTTACCAACACCATTTTCCGAGAGTTTCTCGGCAGGTTTTACCCGCAGGCTGACGATATATGCGAATTGAATATCGAAACCCGGGCCGGTGTTCTAACTGTTGCTTTGGCAATAAGTTACGGCAAAGTCGAACGCGTCTGCGTCAATATGGGTGAGCCGATCCTGTTACCCTGTGATATTCCTGTGGAAGTAGTCGGTCAACAGGCGGTCGGAATCCCTTTATCCATAGAGGGTTACAATCTTTTATTGACTTGTGTTTCGATGGGCAATCCTCATGCTGTATTTTATTGTGATGATGTCGGCTCTATCGAGTTGGAACGCTTGGGATCGGCTGTCGAAAACCATGAAATGTTCCCTTCGCGTACTAATGTACATTTTGTGCAAGTCATTGATTCTAATGAAGTTATCATGCGTACCTGGGAGCGCGGCAGTGGTGTTACTCTTGCTTGTGGCACTGGTGCCGCGGCTGTCTGCGTGGCTGGTATTCTGGCCAGTAAGACTGACCGTGAGATTCTGGCTCATTTACCGGGTGGTGATTTGCAACTCCTTTGGAACAAAGAAGATAACAACGTTTATATGGTCGGTCCCGCCGAGGGGGTTTTTACGGGCGAATGGCCGGATAAATAATCTCTCTTTCGTTTGAGCATATCAGTCCTTTAAATGTTATACTTTCAGCGGGCATGGTCTAACTGCAATTATAACAATAGCTTATGGGGCTTAATCTTGGCAGGAACTATACGTTTAAAGAGAAAATTATTCCTCGGATGTACGTTATTTTCGATAGCGGCTGGTGGAATATGCATCCTGATTTTTGGTCGAACACAGACGACAGCGGTTATATCGGTGCTTGCCGCGACCGGTATTTTCGCGATTGGATTATACGCTAACTATATATATTTCAGGCCGTTACGGAATCTTTTACGTGAGATCAGGGCAATTCGTTATGGCCGATGTTCCGAGTTGGCTAATTTGGACCGATATGATGAGTTTAGTGATTTGGCCCACGAATTCCAACTGTTATACACGGACCGTGATCGTTTGGGCCTGGAGTTGGAGGATATTCATAAAGTCATAGAGCGAAAGGTGTTATGTCGCACTTCGACTTTGACGCGTCTCGTCCGTCGCCTGAAAAAGCACACGAATATTGAAAGTTTAACCGGCCTTGCCAACCGCAGACATCTTGACGAATATTCCGGCATAATGTTCGGCGATGCCATAAGAAATAACAATGACCTGGCCTGCTTGATGATTGATGTGGATAATTTTAAAAATGTTAATGATAATTGGGGACACGCGACTGGTGACGCGATAATAATATTTGTGGCCGAACTAATACAAGCCCTTACCCGAAAAGGAGATATGCGTGCCCGTTACGGCGGTGATGAGTTTTTGGTACTGCTGCCTGATTGCAACGAGACAGAAGCGGGGGGGATAGCGGAAAGGATAAGGTTGCATTTTGCGCGAGAAGTGCGACAATTCTTTAAGAGTGGCAAGTATAGTTCCGCAAAGACAAATAATAAGAATCTCAGAATGACAAATAACGCGGAAACTATAATGTTAAATAATGTTGAGCCTCGCTTAAGTATGGGAGTCGCAACACTTAAGAAGAACCAGCCGGTTTCCGTGAACGATTTGATGCAAATGGCGGATAAGGCACTCTACAACGCTAAAGAGAAAGGGCGTAATCGCGTGATGGGATTTTGATTACCCATCGGGTATATAATGTCAGTACAAGTAAGTACTTATGACAGGCGTGAATTTTTGCGTCTGACAGCGGCGGCCGCTGGGGTTGCCTGTATTCCATTCGGGGGGTGTTACAGTAAAACGATTAAACCAGCCGGCGACACCGCTAAACGCCCCAATATCATTTACATCATTGCCGATGATCTTGGCTGGGCCGACATAGAATATCATGGCTCAGAAATTAAAACACCCAACCTCGACAGATTGGCCCATAAAGGCGTGCGGTTCGAGAAACATTATGTAATGGCGACCTGTACTCCAACGCGGGTCGGATTGATGAGCGGCCGTTATCCCAGCCGCTTCGGCGTAACATGTCCGGCCTATGGCAAGATATTCGACGACGATACAGTTACACTGGCGACAGCCCTGCGCAACAGAGGTTACGATACGGCTATTACCGGTAAGTGGCACATGGGCTCGCCTCCGGAATATACACCACTGAAGTACGGTTTCAACCAGTCCTACGGCTATTTCAGTGGCCAAATCGATCCCTATACCCATAATTACAAAACCGGTGAGCGTGCCTGGCATCGTAACGATAAGTATCTGGATGAAGAAGGCCATGCCACCGATTTAATTACCGATGAGGCAGTCCGTATTGTTGAGTCAGAACACCAAAAACCGTTCTTCCTCTATGTCGCCTACAGCGTGCCACATTATCCGCTGGATGAACCGGAAAAATGGACCTCGATGTATAAAAAGATCGAGCCGGCCTCCCGCCGCTGGTATGCCGCCAGCGTTACTCATATGGACGACGGAATCGGCCGTATTATTAAGGCTGTCAACCGCTCCGGCCTCTCTCAAAATACCCTGCTCATCTTCGTAAGCGATAACGGCGGCCAGAAAAGCTGGCGCAGTGAAGTTCATTATAAAGGCCGTTATGCCGATAAGCCGCATACCGTCCTTGGAAATAACCTTCCATTACGTGGATGGAAATGCGATTTATACGAAGGCGGCATTCGAGTGCCGGCCCTGGCTTGCTGGCCAGGCGTTATAAAACCCGGCAGCCTCTCGGCCCCCGTTCATATAGTAGATTGGATGCCGACACTCTGCTCACTGACTGGATACCAACCGAAAAAAGACCTGAAGTGGGA
>DAOWIP010000601.1 GCA_030640865.1 Sedimentisphaerales bacterium
GGATACCGATGATTTTTGCCGGGCCGAAGATCAGGCCGGGCGGGCGACTGGAGACGGCCAGAGCGGTAGATGTCGCGCCGACATTAATAGATATGATTGCCCCGGAGCGGTCGAAACTGCATAACTTCGATGGACGCAGTTTGCTGCCGGCAATGAAATGAGCAGTTAAGTAGGGTGGGCCTGGGCGCCACGCGTTTATTAGTCTTGTAGGGTGGGGTCTTACCCCACGCGGTTTTCTATATTATGGAAAAAGAAAAAATATTTGACAGAAAAAGACATAGTAACAGACAGGATTTGGCAGGTGAGCATTTATTTGGTGATTTGGGACAGATTATACTTTTAATTATATTCCTGACTGTATGGATAACCGATTCATTTTTCATCAACTATTCGAACTTTCTTTCAGAGTATGTTCCTTTATATATAAGAATACCATTATCAATGGTGATTCTGTTAATATCAGGATACCTGGCAAAATCCGGCCTGAGTATCGTTTTCGGAGAAGTAAGAGAAGAGCCATGCGTTATTAAAAAGGGAGTTTTTGCTGTAGTTCGCCATCCTGTATATCTCGGATCAATACTATTATACCTTGGCTTGTTAATGTTCACCTTATCGATTATGTCAGCTATTGTCTGGATCATTATTGTCGCGTTTTATTATTTTATCTCAAAACATGAGGAAAAATTACTTCTCGGAAAATTTGGAGAGGAATATGAGGACTATATGAAAAAAGTTCCGATGTTGATTCCTCGAATAAAAAGTTAAGTAGGGTGCGATGTATCGCACCATTTGACTGGGTTTGCCAAAATGTTGGGTGGCAGCCACCGAGTTTTCGAGGTGGATGGCTCAACGGGTGGCATGCTTTACGCATAGCTTATGCAAAGCATAAGCGAGCTTAAGCATGGTATTCCAACTTGGTGGCACCTTTCTGTATTTCAGAGAGGTGTTCCTGTACATTGAAAAGAAGGAATAATGCTGAAAAGAACAAATAATTGCGGCCAATTACGGGCCGGAGACAAAGGCAGAGAAGTTGTCCTGGCCGGTTGGGTACAGTCCTACCGGGATCACGGCGGGCTGGTGTTTATTGATTTGCGCGACCGGGAGGGTATTACACAACTGGTGTTCAACCCCGAAACAAATCCGGAAGTCCATAAAATGGCTCGTGACATTCGAACCGAGTGGGTCATAGCCGCACGCGGCATGGTACGCCATCGAACCGAAGGGATGGAAAATCCCAAGATGGCTACTGGTGATATTGAAATTAACGTCCATGAATTGGAAATTTTCAACAGGGCGCTGACTCCGCCGTTTGAGATAACCGCTGACGAGAAAATCAGTGTCAATGAAGAGTTACGGCTGAAGTATCGTTATATTGATTTGCGTCGGCCGCGTATGCAGGAGATTATGCGTGTGCGGAACAGGACCACGTCAATCGTCCGTCGGTATCATCAGGAGCATGGTTTTTACGAGAGCGAGACGCCGATTCTCGGTAAGAGTACGCCGGAGGGTGCGCGTGATTTTCTGGTGCCGTCGCGATTGTCGGCCGGTTCGTTTTATGCGTTGCCTCAGTCGCCGCAGTTGTTCAAACAAATATTGATGATCAGCGGTATGGACCGTTATTTACAGATTCCCCGATGTTTCCGCGATGAGGACGCCCGTGCCGACCGACAGGTCGAGTTCACTCAGATCGATGTCGAGATGAGCTTCATCGACATGGACGACATCATCGGCATGACAGAAAACTGTTTTGCGCAGGTATGGAAGGAAATTCTCGATGTGGAGATTTCGCTTCCGCTGCCTCGGATGAGCTATCGACAAGCAATGGACGATTACGGTGTCGATCGGCCTGATACGCGTTTTGAGATGCTGCTTAAGGACATCACCGACATTGCCGGTGAGTGTGAGTTCAAGGTGTTCACTAATACAATCAAGTCCGGTGGTATCGTCAAGGGTCTTTGCGCCACGGGGGCGGCTGGTTATTCGCGCAGCGACATCGAAAAGGGCCTGACAAATTTTGCCGCGGATTACGGTGCCCGCGGCCTGGCGTGGTTCAAGGTTACCGCCGGCGAAGACGGTGTTAAGGCCGAGTTGGCCAGTAGTATCGCCAAGTTCTTCAGTCCCGAACAACGGCAGGAAATTGTTCAGCGTTTCGATGCCGCCCCGGGCGATCTGATTCTGCTGGTTGCCGATACGGCCGATGTGGTCAATAAGTCGCTTGCTCCGCTGCGCTGCCGTGACCCGCATGCCGTAGAGGATGCGGTTAGATGCATGGGTGATGGCCTCGTAGAAGCAGTGTTCAGCGACCCCGATGGATCCGGGACCAATGTTGAATTTGCCGATATTCACGGTGTTGAGCGCACAGTCCCAGGCATGGGAGCCC
>DAOWIP010000585.1 GCA_030640865.1 Sedimentisphaerales bacterium
TAAGGTAATAGCGAACCATTCGTTCCCGCAGATCAAATCCCATATTTCCGAGGTGTTCGCTGACCGCGGCACTTCCGGTGGGCTTGCCGGATTGTTCCAATATCCGCAAAATTGCCGCTATCTTTCTTTGCTTGGCTATATCCATATCAAAACCTTCCAATCAACGACCATTGGCATAACCGTTGATTATGTCATAGTGTAATGTAGGTTGCCAATTATTACCATATTATACGGCAATATTGCCGTATGCGTCAATGTCAATATCCAGATTATTGTTGAAATAATATGAATATTTTTATAAAATCCTGGAATATTCCAAATACAAAGGGGGTGATGACACTAATATTTTTGCGAAAGATATTATTTTTATAAAAAAACTCCTTGTGTAAGATTGTCATGCGGCATACAATTGGCAATGTAGTGCCAGGTATGTGCAGTGTATGCCTAATTTTAATTTCGCAGAAGTTTTGCGATGTGACGCAATCAATGGAGAATCAACGTATGTCTTATGTATCGGATGTAATGGAGCAAGTTGTGGCACGTAATGAAGGCGAAAGGGAGTTTCACCAAGCCGTCAGGGAGGTTTTGGACTCACTGGAACCGGTCATCGAACGCCACCCTGAGTATCAGGAATACCTAATATTGGAAAGAATTACCGAGCCGGAACGCGTGATTATGTTCCGCGTACCCTGGTTTGACGACAAGGGCCGGGTACAGGTCAACCGCGGATTCCGTATCGAGATGAACAGTGCGATAGGTCCTTACAAGGGCGGCTTACGTTTTCATCCCACTGTCAATCTCGGCATATTGAAATTTCTCGCATTCGAGCAGGTCTTCAAGAACTCACTGACCACCCTGCCTATGGGAGGTGGTAAAGGTGGTTCGGACTTTGATCCTAAAGGTAAATCCGATAATGAAGTAATGCGATTCTGTCAGTCGTTTATGACTGAATTGTTCAGGCATATCGGACCTGATACCGATGTTCCCGCAGGCGACATTGGAGTGGGCGGACGTGAAATCGGCTTTTTATTCGGACAGTATAAGCGGATTCGCAACGAATTTACCGGAGTGATTACCGGTAAGGCACTTAGTTGGGGCGGTTCTCTTATCCGTCCTGAAGCTACCGGCTACGGCACCACTTATTTTGCCGAGGAGATGCTGGCTACCCGTAACGACTCGATTAAGGGAAAGGTCTGCACAGTCTCAGGCTCTGGCAACGTGGCGCAATATACCGTTGAAAAAATAAATGAACTGGGCGGAAAGGTCGTATCGCTGTCCGATTCCCACGGAACAATTTATGATCCCGAAGGCATTAACGCTGAGAAACTGGCCTTTGTCCTCGAACTGAAAAACGTAAAACGCGGCCGCATCAGGGAATACGCCGACAAATTCCCTGGTGTGGAGTATCGCCAGGGTCAACGGCCCTGGTCGATCAAGTGCGATTGCGCCTTCCCCAGCGCCACACAGAATGAAATCTCTGGTGCCGATGCCAAAACACTTATCGACAACGGTTGCTTCGTAATCTCCGAAGGGGCCAATATGCCCACTGATCCTGAAGGCGTCGAGGTCTTCCTCGACAGCAAGATTCTTTTCGGACCGGGTAAGGCTGCCAACGCCGGTGGTGTGGCGGTTTCGGGCCTGGAAATGTCACAAAACTCCCTCAGACTAAGCTGGACTCGTGAAGAAGTTGATCAACGACTAAAAGACATTATGAAATCAATCCACAATCAAAGCTACGAAGCGGCCGAGGAATACGGCATGAAGGGCAACCTCGTCGCGGGAGCGAATATCGCTGGCTTTATCAAAGTGGCCGACGCTATGATGCAACAGGGGTTGGTATAGGAATTTGATGACATTTTAGTCGCAGGGTGGGACTTTTTGACCCACGCGTTTTTCTGAACGCCTGAATAACAATAAGCAGCAGGCTATTCTGACATTATGGCTGTCGCTTATTTTAATCTTGCAAATTATACGTCTGATATATAGTATTGAAAGACAAAGTTAAGGAACAGGATTATGCGACCGGCTGCTCATATTAAAGATTGGATGAGCCAGGATGAAATGCTGCAATGGATCCGGGAATCGCCTGACAAGGCGTCTTACCGGCGGCGAATGGCAATCTGGCTGACATACACGGGCAGGGTTCACGCTCATAAAGCGGCCTTGATGCTGGGGGTCTCGACCCAGTCGATATGGGCCTGGATCAGCCGGTATAACACCTTAGGCCCAAAAGGACTGATACGGCAGAGACAGGGCGGAAGAAAATGGGCATTCATGAGCATAAATGAAGAAAAAGAAATCCTGCTGAATCTCCTGGAACATACAAAAAGCTTGCGATTGCCGGGTGCAAACGTCGTCAAATCGGCGGTGGAAGAAAAGCTGGGCAAAAAGGTATCGCTACCCTACATTTACAAATTATTGAAACGCAACAATTGGCCCAGATTGGAATATCCGGCCAAAACGGAGTCCGCATATCAAAAGACAGGGGACAGCTTCAGGAAATTTGCACGGCCCTGGAAAAGAAAAACATAACCATGACGCCAGCGTCAAAACACTTTGCCCCCCTCGATTTTGAAGCGTTGGCATTGTTTTTGCGGCGTTTTTCTGACTTTTGGCGGTTGCTTCAACAATCTCGATTCGCGCAATCATAAACTATATTATTGATGTATAATATTTTTTTTCTGTTGACTCAGCAGGATTCCCCGTCATAATACCCCCCACGAAAGTTTCACATGCAATAATTGGCTTCTGAATAGGATACTGATAATAATGGATATTATTGAAAGTTTTATCGAAAAAGCAAAAAAACGCGATCTTAAACTGGCGCTTCCCGAAGGCCATGACGAACGTATTATCAAGGCGGCAAGGATTATCAAGGATCAGGGCATTGCCGAGCCGATCGTCCTTGGTAAGCCGGAAAAAGTCGAGGCAGCGGTCAAAGACTCCGGCGTCAACCTTGACGGTATTCAGGTCGTTGACCCCGGTGCGAGCGATAAGATTGACGGCTATGTCGAAAAGTACATCGAGGGCAGAGATGATATTTCCGCCGCCGTTGCCAAACGTATGGTCAAAAGACCCCTGTTTTTTGCCGGTATGATGGTGGCCTGCGGCGATGCCGATGCTACTATCGGCGGCGCCGCTACCGCGACTTCCACCCTGATTCAGGCAGGAGTCCTGACTATAGGTTTATCGGCCGGCATCGAAACACCCTCAAGCTACTTCCTGATGGTCATCCCAAAATTCCTCGACGAAGTAGATAAACCCTTTATATACGCCGACTGCGCGGTCAATATCGACCCGACAGCCGAACAGCTTGCCGACATTGCCCTGGCTTCGGCCCTGAGTGCTGAAAAAATTCTGGGCGATACGCCGCGAGTAGCTATGCTATCTTTTTCCACTAAGGGCAGTGCCTCCAGCCCCAGCATCGACAAAGTCAACGAAGCCCTTGCGATAGCCAAAAAACGGAATCCGAACCTGGCCATTGACGGAGAGTTCCAAGCCGACTCGGCCATAATCCCGCGAGTAGCCGCCAAAAAAGTTAAAACGGAAAGCGACGTCGCAGGCAAAGCAAATGTCCTCATTTTCCCCGACCTGGACTCCGGTAATATCGCCTATAAGCTGACTCAGTATATGGCTAACGCCCAGGCCATAGGGCCGTTACTGCAAGGCTTCGCGAAACCGATTACCGATCTTTCCCGAGGCGCCTCTGTCGATGACATTGTGGCCACCGCCGCATTGACCCTCGCGCAGGTTTAATAGTAGGTACACCCACCATTCAAAGTAGGAATAAATTATGAAAGTATTGGTAATTAACGCCGGAAGTTCTTCGATTAAATATCAATTGTATCAGATGCCGGAAGCTCGAGTTCTGGCAAAAGGTATGGTGGAAAGGATAGGCGAAGAATCCTCGAAGTTGGCCCACTCTTACGATGCTAAAACCCACAGTATCGACGCAAAAGTCCCTGACCACGAAGCAGGTATGGAATTGATACTTAAGACGCTGGCTGACAAAGAAGTTGGAGTTATCAGTAACATCAGCGAAATCGAATCCGTGGGACACAGGGTTGTGCACGGAGGTGAGGAATTTACCGGTTCAATGCTGATTGACGAAACAGTGGTCAAATCTATCGAGAAGTTTGCAGACCTGGCGCCTCTGCATAATCCGCCTAATTTGACGGGTATCCGGGCGGCACAACACAAACTGCCCAAAAGCGCACAGGTAGCCTGTTTTGACACTGCTTTTCACAGTACTATTCCGGAAGTCGCGTATATGTATGCTCTACCTTATGAAATTTACGAGAAATATCGTGTACGGCGATACGGGTTTCATGGGACGTCGCATCGCTATGTGGCTCGGCGGGCGGCTGAGATTATGGGGATAGACAAATACGAATTCAACGCTGTTACCTGCCATCTCGGCAACGGCTGTTCTATGACAGCGGTCAAAAACGGTAAAAGTGTCGATACATCTATGGGCCTGACTCCGTTAGAAGGCTTGGTAATGGGTACTCGCAGTGGTGATTTCGATCCCGCAATTCTGTTTTATCTGGCGGACAAGGGCTATGACTTTAAAAGCCTGAACGCAATGTGTAACAAGCAGAGCGGCCTGCTCGGTATTTCCGGCCTGTCCAATGATATGCGTAACATATCCGAACTGGCCGAGACGGGAAACAAGCGGGCCAAACTGGCGATCGACATTTTTTGCTATAGAATCAAAAAGTATATCGGGGCCTATGCCGCGGCGCTCGGAAGACTTGACGCTGTTATATTTACCGGCGGTATCGGAGAGAACGCCACCGGATTGCGGGCACAGATATGCAGCGAACTGAACCAGATCGGCATTAAAATTGACCTCACTAAAAACCGCGACGCCCGCAAGGAAAGCGACGTCAGCGCTGACGACAGCCCCGTCAAAGTCCTGGTAATTCCCACAAATGAAGAATTGGCCATCGCCAAGGACACCTTCGAATTGGCAGGGGGGAAACCTTCGGGTAAATAGATTAAATGGTGCGATACATCGCACCCTACTTATTAGTTGCCGCCCAATATTTTAGAAAACACATTTTATTATGACAGAAAACATTAAATACCAGAAGTTAAATGATGAAGATGTTCAGGTACTCCAGGCTCAGGGCTGCTCCGCCCTCGACTGGGGTCAAATCGAGGTCGAGGCCGGCTTCAGGCCCGCTCGTGTCAGGAATACTCATTTTGTCGGTTCAGTCAAAATTGGCCGGCTTGAAGGCAATATAACCGGTGATGCCGGCGTGGAAAAAATAAGCGGTATTTTCAACGCTTATATTTCCAATTGCACTATCGGAAGGAATGTCCGGATTGCCAACATCGGTGAACACATTGCCAACTACCAAATCGGCAATGGCGTCTGCATAGAAAATGTCGGCAGGATGGTAACTACGCCGGGGGCGGTTTTCGGTAATGGCGTAGAGGTTGAGGTACTTAATGAGGGTGGCGGCAGGGAAGTCATTCTTTTCGATGAACTATCGGTGCAGTTTGCGTATATTATGTGTTTGCACCGATACCGGCCGAAACTCATCGACAAGCTGCGTCAAATGGCCCTGGAATACGCCGAAAAGGTAAAAAGCGATCACGGCAAAATCGGCGATGGAGCTTATATCTGTTCGACGACGGAAATTACAAATGTCAACATAGGCGAACACGCCCGGATCGACGGTGCGGCTTCACTGACA
>DAOWIP010000279.1 GCA_030640865.1 Sedimentisphaerales bacterium
AACGTTCAACATCAAATAAGAAAAGTATAATAGACACGGATAAACACTGATTAAGAAAAGGCACACAAAAATATTTAGATTGGCGTGAGATGGGCATAAACTGACAGGGTCTGTCAGGCACCCGCTGTGGCGCGCTGTTCGAGTGCGTTCATTTTTTCGCGCACCTCCTGGGCCATACGGCTATTAGGATATTCGTCAACAATATGTTTGCCGATATTAAGCGCCTGGGTCCATTTCTTTTCTGTTACAAACAGCGAAAACTGCACGCCCATATTATGTAGCTTGGCACGAAACACATCACGGGCCGACTCTTCCAGGGCCGCCACCTCCGAAGCCGTCAGATATGGATCCAACAACTTCAGGATTTCCACACCCTGCTCGACATCATTGTCCTGAACCGTCTGCTGCAAGCGGTCGAGCAACTCTTTTTTATATTCATCACGGCGTTCTTCGGTCCGGCCCTTCAGGCTAAGTACCTGTTCATCATCGGGGTACAGTCGTAACAGATTCCCGACTTCCTTTTGCGCATCACCATAACTATGAATCATCCAGAGCGACTCGATATTTTTTATACTCAATTCAATCTTCTCTCGCGCGGAAGCATTACGGTAATTCAGCAATTCCTCCCGTAACTGCTGCGCCTCGACACGGCAGCCGAAACGTCTCTCCAGTTCGTCAATAAGCAGTTCAGCCGACTCCCACTTCTCTCTGCGGCTGTCCTGCCTAATCGCCTCCTGCAATACAGCCTGATCGTTGTCCCGAAAGGCCACCGACTTTATCGCGTCGCTGAGCAACAGGTTCTCGCTAATTTGGGTAAAAATAGCCTCGTTCTGTCTCTGGCTCGACATTAGTGAGCGCATATCTTCCATCATCGAAACGCTGTCCCCGCGTAACTGACGCAGATAAGCCACCAGCAGCAAACAGGTCAGGCACGCTCCCGCCACCGCCAGTATCATAAAAAACGCCCAACTGATAGCCAAAACGCCGATTTCGGATTCGGAGACCATGCCAGCCACCTTATTACAGATAAGGCATGTCAGGGCCGCCCCGTAAATAATCCCCAATGTCAGCAAACCATTTCGTGAAATATTTATCTTTGCCATTTACTAAACCAATTTAAATAAAAAGTGAATATTCGCGCTTCTAACCACAAGCCGGAAGCTTGTGCTACATTTTCGGGGCCTAATAAGAAAAAGAACCCGTGAACGATTACAGCAAAAAAGTGTACTGCAACTAATTATATCCCAAATATCACTCTCTGTCAAGCCAAAAAGGCCCCACCCAAGAAATGTCTAACATACAGCCAACGTCCGATAACCAACAGTTACCAGCTATCGCGTGGGACAAAGCCCCACCCTACAAGACTACAAGAACACCTCTCTGAAATACAGAAAGGTGCCACCCAATAATTCTTTGACCTTTCAGGCTACTGACTACTGTCCCATAGTCGTTCCGGAGCCAATTGCCCTCAGGAGCAGGTCAACCTCATTGGTGAAACCAAGGTCCAACTGATACCAATACAAATTTCGTTCTTCCAGGTCCTGCGGTTCGAGAGGATCATTATAGCCCATCAGGTTGTTCGGCTCATCAGTCAATACCTCTGTAGCATGTTCCAGGCCTAAAATATGCCCCAGTTCGTGAGCCGCGGTATTGGCCACGAGTGTTACCGCCTGCTCGGACCTGACTTGCGGGTCCTCGGCAAGCGGCCCATAAGGTATCTGACCGTCACCTATAAAATACAACCCAATTTCTTCGCTGAATGTCGAGGCCATATCATCCCGTACACTGTTGGCCCGATCAATACTCTGGGCAATGCCTACCAAACCGGACATCGGCGTTCGGCCACCTATGACAACCGTCGAATACACAAAATGTGGGTCAGGCTTTTCGGTAACAAATTCGATCTCGTCCTCAGTCAGTCCAGTGTCACGATAAATCTGCTCAATGCGATCGGCAATTGCTTCTATCAATTCATCCCGCATGCTCTCCGGCAGGCCGAAATCGGCCGCGTAAAACGGCGGACGATTCGCCACGTCCGGCTCCCAGCCCATATTGGTATCTTCGTATAGATAATCCACACGAGTATTTGTGTCGGTAATACTATCACCAAACGACAGCCACACCAATTGAGACGGTGGCGCCACAACGGCCTCCGGATCACTGGTGGTAATCGTCAGGCGGTAAGGTATGTCCTTGTTCAGAATCTGTTGGTCGATTCCATTTTTAACTCCGATCGATTGGCCGTTGACCACAACGTAATACGTGCCCAGTCCATTCTCATCGGGATCGATTATTACAGATTCGTGATTAGGTATTCTGAAGATAGCCTGAGCGCTATAGTGAGGATCAACCTCATCAGCCGAGGCGACATCATCACCAATCGTGGATATGGCGGTAACGGCTTCGAGATCGCCGTTGTAGATCGCGACAGTGATATCCAAATCATCACGGCCGAACAAAATCTCCGAATCAATATCGACCGTTATCCTTTGGCCCTCAACCAACTGGAACGTATATAAGTCCAAATCCATCAGACCCGTCAACTCCGCGTCGATAATCACCTTGCTTGCATGACCGGGGTCCAGGAAAGACTGAGTTTCCACGGTAATCGGCCAGGCCGAATCAGACCGATATATATTTTCATAATTGGGATCGGGCGTTACGTCGGTGGTCGTCGGCGACAGGTCTGTCGGCCGATTATGCGGTGCCACCGGATCGTAGGCAAAACCGCTGGTCGTTTCGGTAATGCCGAAATCACCGTTGCCGTCATCGAATACCATTACTTCCATATCGTAATTGACCGGATAGCCTTGCGGCACCAACAAAAACCCACCGAAATAGTCCATGTAATCCGCATATAACTCCTGGTAATCCGCATATATACTACTTATTTCCACGAAGTAATCGCCGTCTTCCGGAATCTGCAGCGAAGCCTTGATTGATCCCCTGTTATTCGGATCAGATACATAATTGGCTGTTTGCGATACCGCGTATTGGGCGGTCGAGGGAATCTGTAAATCACTGGTAGCGCCGAAATAGACGGTAACAGAGCGCTGGGCGCCGCTGTAGCTGCCGGTATCAATCCGCAGAGTCAGCGTATTTTCATCGAAGTCCGCTACCGAGACAAATTCCTCGTTTTCCTCGTAGGTCGTAACCGAATCAACGTCTCCTTTACCGTCCCAGTCAATATCATCTATAGTAACCAATATATCTTCCTGGCCTGTTGTATAATCGACCTGGAACCGATAGAAGCCACCTTCCACGGCTACCTCTTCGGAATTATTGCCGTAGGTACTGCTGACGGTTACACTGCCGTTATCGGTATTAACCTTGGTCGGGACCGACGGATCGCCGGTCTGGGAATC
>DAOWIP010000012.1 GCA_030640865.1 Sedimentisphaerales bacterium
ACCTGCCGCCGGAGTTTAAAGAGGACAAAATACATATATGGGCCATCGACGGCAAAGCACGGCCGGGCGCTATATATTCTTATCGTTTGCGGGTTGGTTTTTTCAATCCTATTGCTGGTCATAATTGGTTTAAGAGCAAAGAGGACCAGAATAAATACAAGTTCCAGCGCATTATCTGGACGCCATTCGTTGACCGCGAACAGGTGGTTCGGGTACCACGCAATACTTTATTCTTTCCAAAAACCTCAATTAGCGCGGTTGCCGACGCCAGTGCCAGTGTGGAAGTCTATCGCAAGCAGTCCGGCCAATGGCGTAAAAGGACTTTTCGCGTAGCCTCCGGCAGTGAAATTGGCACCATTGTCAACGAACCTCTTAATCCAACCAGAGACAGAGGCAGGGGCCGCAGAACAGTTATCGACGAAAACGCTGATACCATAGAAGTTGATTATCGTACCGGTGTTACAGTGATCGATGTTGTGCCGAAAAGCAGTCATTGGTATATAAAACCAAATATGCTTAGGGAACTGACCTGTGCGGATATCATTTATCGCGATTCTGACGGGAGTATTAAAAGACTTGGTACACATAAATATACCTGGCCTGAATATTTCATTGATACGAAATCTAAAATCGACAGAGAAATAAAAGCGAAAGAAAAGGAACGTACTTCATCACGCACTCCGGGAAGAGGCTCGACAAGTGGCAGTATCTTTTAATTTGGTAGCCGTTCACGGGTTCTTTTCTTTATTAGGCCCCGAAGCACGACCGTCGTGATGGTATCCGATATTGGTTATTGGTTATTCCTCATTGATTCCTCATTCTGGTTTCTTAATTCGTCATTACGAAAGTGTATTATCTTCTTGTCTGCCCACCGTAGAGATTTCCCCGACGGCCTGATTGGCCTTGGTTGTTGAGATCAGACGACGGCGAATCTTCTGGACGGCTCGATGGCTGCGCCATTGGGCCACCGCCAGCAGGAACACGGTCAATCCCCACAATCCCACAAATCGTCCGTAATAGAGTACATATTGCCTTGGATTGTCACTGCTCACAAGGTTCAGGTAGCTGTTGGTGAGTTCTTTATATGTGAACAGGGTCCCGTGAATTTCCGAACTCATAGTATGTTGCCAGGGCAGGATTAGCACCATCACAATCAGGGACAGGAAAAACGCCTTACTTGTATCGGCCAGTCCTCCCAATTGGCCGACCAGCGACAATTTCATTCCAATCAGCAGAACCAAACAGTAGATAACCGCCACAAAGGTCAATATATAGTTACTTGTTTTGATACTGTCACGAATCAGTTTTTCCAGCGACTCGCCTAAATTGCTTTTACTGGAAGGTTTTGTCGGTGTTATGGTTTCTGTTTTTTCGTCTTTATCGTCAGCCGCGGAGATTTTATCTTTGTCGGTTTCCGGTATTTGTTCATTTTTTTCGGGCGTTCCAGCCTGTTTCTGTTGGTCTGATGTTTCCGGTTTCTCGGCGACTTCCGGCTTCTCGCTGATTGCCGCAGTCTCAACGGCTGAAGCTTCATTATCTGCGTTAATCAGGACCTGATCGAGTCTGCCGCTCTGAACTGCCCAGAACCCCGCCTGAATTACCAGCAGAGGTATCAGCAAAAACAGCCAGAAAATCAGGTTTCTCGCACCATTAAAACTGTTAAAGGCCTCGAGCGCATCTTTTTTATCTTCACCCACGTTGTAATTTCCGGGATTTGTCAAGCCGTTCATTGGTAACATCTCCATAAAATAAAGTGATTTACGCTGATAATATCCATTTTTTCAGCCTGCTGTCAAACAAATTCGGAGCACCGAAAAAGGAAGATTTTTTCGGCAAACACTGACAGTACGTCAAATACACTTTTCCCCCAACCTTTGGGACAATATCAAACTTTTGACGCTGGCGTCTAACTTGTCATTTGTCATTCCCGCGGAGGCGGGAATCCATCTTCTTCGCCCTAAACCCTCGCTTCCCATCCCCCCATACACTCATACACCCATACACTGATTTCCCCATTTACTCATCCACCCATTTCTGGTATCATATAATCTTGATTTATAGTTATACGATTTTTTGTTCCGGCTAAGCCGGGTTGGGAGTGTGCTATGCCGCAGGAATTACACGGAGTGTTACAGGTTGGCAAAGAACGTTATGGTATTGTCGTCAGTCGTTTTAATGATTTTATCACTTCACGGCTGCTTGATGGGGCCTTGGATTGTCTGCGGCGTCACGGAGCCGTGGACGAACAAATTACCATAATGTGGGTCCCTGGTTCATTTGAGGTGCCGCTGGCCGCCAGGCGATTGGCCGGAAGTGGCAAATTCGCAGCCGTCATCTGCCTTGCAGCCGTAATCCGGGGTCAGACTGACCACTATGATTATGTCTGTCAGCAGATAACCCGTGGTGTCGGCGAGGCCGGTTTGGCTACGGGTGTGCCTGTTTTGTTCGGGGTTATTACTACTGATAGCCTTGATGGCGCCATTGATCGGGCAGGTGCCAAGGGCGGCAATCAGGGCTTTAAGTCCGCCGCCGCCGCCATCGAGATGGTGCACGTCTTCGACCAACTGAACGAGATGAAGTAACCGTTCACGTGTTTTCTGTTCAGCCGTGTGCAATATGTGGATTTTCTCATTAGCACCGGACTTTAGTTCGACGGGGTGGCGCCTTTTTGCTGTAGGCAAACTTGTTTGCCGAAAGCAAAGAGGTGATAATCAAAATCGGGAGCTTCTGTACGCTATGTCTATAAGTTACGATATTGACTGTGACCCCCGTAGTTTGGCTCGGCAAACGGCAGTTCAGTACCTTCATCATCTTACCGTGCAGAACGGCTGGGGCCTTGACCGGATCGACCTGTTTTTGGATGAATTTACCGTTCATCCGCAGGCTCGGCCATTGGCCCGGCAGTGGATACTGGGAACCTGGCAGCACCTGGAGCGGATCGACCAGTTAATCTGTCAGGCCAGCGCAAATTGGCAGCCGAGTCGTATTAGCCTTGTCGATCGCAACAATCTGCGCCTGGCAATTTACCAACTGCTTTATTGTCACGAGATACCTCCGAAGGTTGTCATCAATGAAGCGATCGAACTGGCCAGAATATTCAGCACCGCCCAGGCCCCCGCCTTTATCAACGGCGTATTGGACGCGATTTACCACAAAATCAAGGAAGAATCATAATCTATGGCTTTATTTTCTAAAACTTTGGACAAGCTCAGGAACGGCCTGAGGAAAAGTCGTGATAAAATCGGCGGCTCACTTATGACGGTTTTAACTCTTGGCCGCCGTATCGACGAGAACCTTTTGGAGCATCTTGAGGAACAGTTAATCAGCGATGATATTGGTGTGGAAACTTCACTGCGGATTATTGAGGATTTACGTTCGGCCTGGAAGGAAAAGAAGATCGCTTCTTCTGAGGACATTCTGCCCTTTCTCAAGCAGGACTTGATCAACTGTTGGCCCAATCGCGAACGCCGGCTGATCCTGGCCGACAGCCCGCCCACGGTGATATTGGTTACTGGTGTCAACGGCTCAGGTAAAACCACCAGTATAGGAAAGTTGGCCCACTATTTAAGCAGTCAGAATAAAAAGGTTGTTCTCGGTGCCTGCGATACCTTTCGGGCCGCCGCTGTTGAGCAGCTTACTATCTGGAGCAGACGGACAGACGTCCAGATCGTAAAGCATCAGCAGGGCAGCGACCCTGCCGCCGTCGCTTATGACGCTTGCGATGCCGCCCTTGCCCGCAATGCGGACTTCCTGTTAATCGACACCGCCGGCCGACTGCACACACAGAAAAATCTTATGAAAGAGTTGACCAAGATTCGCGACGTCGTCGCCCGTAAAATCCCCGGTTCACCGCACGAGGTTATCCAGGTACTGGACGCTACTACCGGCCAGAACGCCGTCAACCAGGCCAAAATGTTTAACGAGGCGGTCGATGTAACCGGGATTATGTTAGCCAAGCTCGACGGAACCGCCAAAGGCGGCATCGTCGTTGCTATTCGCAATCAGATAAACATACCTGTTAAGTTCGTCGGCCTTGGCGAAGGCCCTGAAGACCTCGAACCATTCGACCCTGAAACCTTCGTCGAAGCACTTTTTAGTTAGTACCTGTAGCGAAGGGAAAAAATCGTGCCACGGCCATTTTGGCCGTGCTTATGTCACCGTTACGAAAAGTAGGGGCGACCCTATGTGGTCGCCCAATAATGGTTGCGAAACAACTATAATTGATATGCCTATTTACCAGTACAAAACCACAGAAAAAGGATGTTCCTGTTGCCGCGACGGCTTTGAAATTATGCAATCGATGAAGGACAAACCCCTTTCTTGCTGCCCGAAATGTAAGGGACCGGTCAAGAAAATCCCCGCTTCCGTCAGTGGCGGTGTCCCCACGCTTTCTAACAGCAATCTTCGCGACAAGGGTTTTACCAAGCTCGTAAAACGTGGCGACGGCACCTACGAAAAAACCACTTAGTTTTTGTTGCAAGAGCTTTTTTAATAGCCCCTGATGTTAAGCAGTTAAGTAGGGTGCGATGTATCGCACCATTTAATCTAATCAAATGATTTATGAAGATGAAATTAAAGAAGTAATAAAGGCTGCTGTTTCAGCTGTGCCGACATCGGTTCGGGCTTTGGGTGGAACGGCAACGCCAAAGTTTGATGTTCGAACTTCTAATGGCCGATTTGTTCTTCGGATTCGGCCGGCGGAGTTTTCTGATGAAAACCTGATTCGATTTGATCATGAGGTGTTATGGCGATTGCATCGAGTGGGTCTGCCGGTTCCATACCCTCACAAACGGCCTGACGGAACAAGCTGGTTTGTAAGCGGCCGACACGTATGGGAAGTTCTTTCCTGGGTCGAAGGTGAGCCGTTTGACATAAATGATCTTCAGGCGATTTACAATCTCGGACGTTTTCTGGCCCAGTTTCACGCGACGTTGCGGGACAATATACCATTTGGCAAAGCTGGTTGGCGTCGGGAGGATCATCCTGATTTGATGGTGGAATATCTTCGACAGTTGGGAACACTTTGTTCCGGCAGTGCGGAGGAAAATGAAATTACCCGGATCGGCAATCAGATTGACTTGGTTAAAGAAACGCTGGATGGCGGATTATATGAGAAGTTACCTGAAGCAATCATTCACGGTGATATTCATCCGGGAAATTTACGGTTCAGGGATTCGCATGTGAGCGCGGTGTACGATTTCGATTATATTAGCCTGCAGGCCCGTGCGAGAGATGTCAGTGACGGCCTGATGTTTTTTGCCGCTCGACGGCCTTCCATTATGAACCCTGACGACATTTACTCTCTCACTCAACCGTTTGAATGTGATTTTGAGCGATCGCGGGTTTTTTTGGATGGTTATCAGCAAATCATTAAATTGACTGACCTGGAATGGTCTGCGTTGCCGTTGCTGATACGTTCCCGGTGGCTCCAGATTCGCCTGCGTGGGAGCCGGAAAGTCAAAAAGGAGCAAAAAATTCTTTTTGTACTTGACCGGTTTTTCGAGTTAATCGAGTGGCTTGACGAGCGAGGCGCGGATTTTTTCCATCGCCTGCGGACCGTGCTATAGAGAACCTGTCATTCTCGCGAACGCATGTCCCCGCGTAGGCGGAGGCAGGGGTTCCCAAGTAGGGCGGGCCTGGGCGCCGCGTTTATTAGCCCCCGACTTTATGTCGTGGGGTTCTTCTTCTCTTTTCTTTCTCCAATTTATCATTGTTTATTTTATATTTTATATTTAATATGCCTTTATGACAGCTATCAAGACCGTTAAACAAGACAACCCTACCAGTGCCAATATTGGCGATTTGTTGCCGAGCGATTTGCTCATCGATGATGAACAGATCGTCTTTGCCGTCAAGCCGTCGCTCTGGACGATCGCCTTTTTATGTTTTCGTACCGTGCTGATTGCTGTGGTGGTGGCGATGTTGGCATTGTTTGCCGGTCCGTTTCTGCAGTTGGAGCGTTGGAGTGCGCCTATTGTACAGGGTTGTATCGTAGCCGTGTTGGCTCGGGTGGTTTTCGCGTTTTTGCAGTGGCTCAGCCGCACTTATGTTCTTACTGACAAGCGTGTCATTCGTATCCGCGGCGTGTTGACTATAGATGTTTTTCAGTGTTCGCTCGTGCGAATCCAGAACACCTTTTTAGTTTTGACATTGCCCCAGCGGCTGCTGGGCCTGGGCAGTATCGTTTTCGCCACTGCCGGCACCGGCTTCGTCGAGGCCGTTTGGCAACACGTTAAGACTCCCCTCGATATTCATCATCAGCTTCTCTGTGCCGTCAACGCCGCCGGCAGCAAATCCGTCAAGCCGACAGACGGTATCACGGACTAAAAAACTCTGGTAACCATTCACGGGTTCTTCTGTAGCCCGGGCCGTGCCCGCCATTCGGGGTTGATTGCGTCGGCGTTTGGGTGGCAGCCACCGCTTCGCCGCAGGCGAATAAGGTGGATGGCTATCCGGTTTTGTAGGGTGGGGTCTTACCCCACGTGTTTATTAGCCCCCGACTTTATGTCTTGGGGTTCTTATTAGCCCCTGCTGTCAAGCGGGGGTTCTTCTGTAGGGCGGGCCATGCCCGCCATGCGGTTTTTTTATTCGATGTTGAATGTTGAACTTTCGATGTTCAATTCTTAAATCATCAAATCTTAAAATCTAAAATTCTTCGCCCGGTGCCACCTTTCCGCCGAAGGCGGAGAGTCGCTCTTGCATAATCCTCGGCACGGAACCCAGCGAAATTATATCAATTGACCACTAATGCCAGGACGGAATGCCGATTCTCATACGCGGCAGCGGAACCGCAGCAAGCTCAGGATGCGGCGAAACCCGTGCGAGCGGCATCCTGATGAACCGGCCTTGATCGTCCGTGTTTTTCGTGAGTTCGAAATGCTTCAGGATTTCATTGTACGTAAGGTTGTGTCTATTTCTTCTATCAAAGCCAGTGAAGCCCAATCTGTCGGGAAGCGGCGTGAGTTCGCGCGGCTCACCTTGGGGCTTCCATACGCCCGACTTATCCGGTAGCTGATATGTAACGAGATACTTTGGGCTATCTTTTCGTATCTCTATTACATAGGGAAACCAGACGGGCTGATACCAGCCGAGGAAATCGTCGTTTGTACGCGGGGGCTGAGCCGTGGCATCGAGCAGCCCCGACGGCTTGTCAACTCTCGTCATGAACTGTTTTTCTCCGCTGGTTGAACAATCGCCTTCGTATTGAGCTTGCGCATCCTCGATTATTATGTAATAAGCATTTGACGCCTCGTCGAAGCCGA
>DAOWIP010000546.1 GCA_030640865.1 Sedimentisphaerales bacterium
AGGATACGCCTTGCCATGAGTAGAATAACATAAAAAATTACCTATAATCCAAAATTTATCTTGACTGACCGCCTCTATTTATAGAAGGTGTGTCAATATCCCCCTATAAGGGGATGCTAAATGCCTACAGTAGCGACAATAGCAACAATTATATTACTTTCCAGGACATTCACGTCAAAGACTCCAACGGCGACGGAGTAAGATACTATAGGTGCGATTATGGAAATGTCAGGCGAGTCAGGGTTGAGTTTTGCAATATGAGCGGTATCAGATATGTTCAATGTCATCGTTACACTCCTACAGGCGATCTCGGCGGCGATCGACTGTCGATTATCGAATATTGCGAAGTTTCCGGCGATAATCAGAATTACATTGCTCACGGGAATCAGGGCTTTGCTATGGGCTCCGTAGGCGGTAGCCATGTCTGGGTCCACCACAATATTATGCACGAAGGATATGGGGAATCTATCGGTGTATATAATAATACTTCGTTACCGGACCAGGGCTGGGCCACGGTGGAGGACAATATCATCTACGATATGCGAAAGGCCGGCATTTATATAGCATCGGGTCGTGACACCATCGTTAGAAGAAATCTGATATACCATACCGGTAATTCGACATATTACCTTACCTATGCGAATGGTCGCTATTGGGGCGGCCCCGGATTGGGAGTATGCAATGAAATCGGCGACAACCAGAATTATCAATCTAATAATGTATATTTTTATGACAACCTTGTAACCGGCTGTCACGGAGGTTTAGGTATCAGTTCACAGTGGCCGGCAGGAGAGGATGCTATCAGTAACATAAAGTATTTCAATAACACTCTTGTTGCTAACAACATTAATACCAGTATCGGTCTCGGGGGTCGTGCTGCTATACAGGCAGGTTTCGGCAATGAGATTAAAAACAATATTTTCTGGTTATATGATTCGTCAGTTGAAGATTACCAGTTCAGGGGTTATGCTCCGTATTCCGGTATTACATGGGACTATAATCTTTGGTCGTCTGATCCTGAGATCGGTTGTGCTTACTCATGGCACTGTGAACGAGTAAAAGGCGCTAATGATCCGTACTATGCCCTGCCACAGTTGACAAGAACCTCCGGTTGGCATAATGTTTCTGTTGGCGAAATTACTCCGGATGATTTTACTCTGCAAAGTAGTTCTCCGGCCATAGATGCCGGCATAGACGTTGGCCTTACCTATGATTTCGCATGGAACACTGTACCATACGGCTTGGGCACGGACATCGGCGCGTTTGAATTTACGAACCTGGACTCGGACATAAACGACGATGGTAAGGTCAATCTCGAAGATTTCGCCGTCCTGGCGACATGGTGGGATAATAAAAACGCCTGTGCGTTGTCGGATTGGTGTGGTGGTGCCGATTTCGATATGAGCGGGACAATTAATTTCTTCGACCTGGCGTACTTTGTCGAGAATTGGCTGCGTTAAAGGGGTCAGGAACCTTTTATCGCCGCTATCTTTATAAAACTGGGAACTACCTTTCCATAAATTGTTTCGTATGGAGTTATGCGATGCAGTGTCAGTTGTGCAATAAACATGCTACCGTGCATCTCACCGAGATTGTCAACGGTCATAAGACTGAAAAACATCTATGCGAGGAATGCGCCATAAAGGAAGGTGTTACTGTCAAGGCTCATGTGCCGATCAATGATCTGCTGAACAACCTGATGACCGCCCAGAAGGAGTCTCAACAGATCGAGGACATGACCTGTCCGGAGTGTAATATGACCTGGAGGCAGTTTCGCAAAAGTGGGCTGCTGGGCTGTCCGCATGATTACGTGGCCTTTGAGGAACCGCTCCGGAAATTGATCGAGCGGACTCAGGAGGGCGCATCCACTCATGTGGGCCGAGTGCCCAGGCATACCGGCGGCAGACATTTCCAGCGGTTGACGCTTATACGGCTGCGGCAGGAACTTCAGCAGGCAATCGAACAGGAGGATTATGAGGCAGCGGTTCAACTCCGTGACGAAATCAGCAAATGTGAGTCTAATTAGTATGAATAATATAACGCGAATATACGACAATATCTGTGACTGGATGGACGGTAGCGGCCCACTGAGCGACATTGTTGTTTCCTCCCGCATTCGTTTGGCCCGTAATGTGTCAGGCTTTGTTTTTTCCACACAGGCCGACGATCAGCAGCGGGAACAGCTTTTACGTTATCTCCATGATCAGGTAATGGAAACGGAATTGAAGGACGATCTGTGGTATCTGGAAATGTCCCGTATGGCCCCCCTTGAACGGTTAATGCTGGCGGAGCGACACCTTATTTCAGGGCGACTTGCGGAGGGTAACACCGGCTGCGGCGTGGCGATAAGCCACGATGAGTCTATGGCGCTCATGCTCAACGAAGAAGATCACGTACGTGTCCAGGTACTGGCCAGCGGCCTTCAACTGGAGGAAACTTACGAAAATATCAATCGTATAGACGATCTGCTGGAAGAGAAAATTGAATATACCTTTTCCCCTCAGTACGGCTATCTGACCGCCTGTCCGACCAACGTGGGAACCGGTATGCGGGTTTCGGTCATGCTCCATCTGCCGGCGTTGAAGATGAGCGGTCAAATCGAAAAGGTCTTTCGGGCAGCCGGGGAGATGCGACTGGCGGTTCGCGGACTGTACGGCGAGGGGACAGAACCTATCGGCGACTTTTATCAATTGTCGAACCAGACTACGCTGGGAAAGACCGAACAACAGATTATCGAACAATTAGTCAGTTTGGCGGTCGAGCCTATCGTGGAATACGAACGACAGGCCCGTAATAAACTGCTCAAGGACAGAATGGCCGCCCTGGACGATAAGATTCACCGCGCTGTCGGTACTCTCACGCACGCCCGGCTAATCAGCTCGGAGGAAACCGCCTATCTGCTAAGCCTCTTACGGTTAGGCATTCAACTCGACCGCATTAAAGACAAAGACATCTCGCTACGAACGGTTAATGAATTGTTCCTGCTGACACAGCCGGCCCATCTGCAACACCATTACAAACAAACCATGGACGCCGGCCAACGCGACGAACTCCGTGCCCGGTTCATCCGGGAACACATCCGATAAGACACTATTGGTCAGTTAATATATTTTCGCTGGGTTCCATGCCAAGAATTATACAGGAACACCTCTCTGAAATACAGAAAGGTGCCACCCAGCCGGAGATTTTTCAGCCTGGCTTCTATTATGCGGAAATACCTTTTATCCGGTGAGTTCCTCAAGAAACTGTCGAACCTTTTTCGCCTCGGCGAGCGTTTGTTTTTTATCGCCCAGCTTGATGCATTCCACAATTAGTGATCCGCTGGTGAAGCCGCCTTGCCTGAGACGGGCCATTAATGCCGGAAAATCCACCTTGCCCGTACCTGGTGTTATATTAACCTCTGTGCCCCCCCCGTAATCCTTGATACACATACCGGTTACAAGCCCGTCAATGGTGGCGACGTCGGCGACCGGGTCGATTTTGCCCTTGGAGTAATAATACACATTTCCCGGATCGTACCAGATGCGAAAATTCTTATGGCCGACCATTTCGACGGTCTTTCGGCACTGTGCCCCGGTGGCGTTCAGGCCGCCGTGCGGTTTGATACTGATTTCGAGTTTTTTCTCCTCGGCGTAGTCGAAGCACTCGGCGATAACCTTGTAGTATGCGTCAAATAATTCTTTGCTGCGTGTCCCACCCATAATGAGGTTTTGCGACTCGCAGGCGGCGCAGTTATCGATAAGTTTCGTAAGGTCTTTAATGCCTGCCTTGACGGACTTTAACCTTGGTATTGTACCATATACTGACGCGACTATCAGCCCGCGTTTTTTTACTTCTTCGCTGATTTGCTCGGCCTCTTCGATGGTGGTTGAGATTGATATCATAAGTTTACTTTTGGGCCCGGGCCCGGCGGTCATAAGCCCGGCGTACTTGAACCCCGCCTCGGCAATAGCGTCTAATGCCACGCGATACTCGTACATATTCCAGGGACGAGTATAGCAGCCGATTCGCCAGGGACCGTCTTTCTTCTTGGCCGGCTTTGACGCCGTCGTATTAGCACAGGATGCCATCAGCCCCACAGCTCCGAGCTTCATGGTATGATCCAGAAAATCACGTCGTGAAAGTTTTTCGATGTAACTCATTTATAATTTCTCCTGTGTGTAAGATTTTTTCTATCAATGTAGCTCAAGCATCCTTGCTTGAGATTCTAATGCTGAATACTGTAATGTTCGATGTTCGACTCTTTCTGTATTCAATATTTCTTCTCTTCTGCCTTCTGAATTCTTATTTTCTTCTGCCTTTCTCACAACTCACAACTCACCACTCACAACTTATTCACTTCAACCTGCCCTTATCTCGCGTTTCTTGTGATCATAGATCACTCGCTGTCCTGTGTCGTACGATTGCATTGCCATGATGACGGCTACCGCGTGTTGATAGCCGGCGTCGATTGACGCGTTGGGTGTTTTTCGTGTACGCATACACTGGAGCCAGTCCAGATAGTGATCCGGCATAGGTACTTCCTTAACGGGATTTCTGCCCCGTATAATGCCTTTGTTCTTGCTTCCGCCTTCGGCTGTCAGTACCGGCTCGCTCTGGTTTGTCATGTCCAGTGTACCCTGATCGCCGAAGAACTTAAAGCTTTTTCCGCTGCTGTTGCCGAAGTTTGTGGAGTAGCTGACCATAAAGCCTTCGGGATAAACCCACAGGGCCTGTACATGATCGGGACAGGTAAATTTATACTCGTCATTCCACGTGAACGTACCGCCTAAGCACACGCAGCTTGTGGGAAACTTCGCCCCGGTTATGTAGTGCATCGAGTCAATAAAGTGGCTTCCCAACCCTGGGATCGATCCGTCGGAGAACTCCCGATACCCGTACCAGCCCGCATACAACATGGGGTCGAACGGGCGGTCTGGGACATCCATCAGGAACTCTTTCCAGTCCACGTCTTTCTTTTTGACCTCCTTAAGGTACTTATACCAATATGGTTTTGTGCCGTTACGGCACTGTTCGATTCGTCCTACTGTGCCGAGGATACCGGTCTTGTAGAGTTCCCGGCACCCTGTGAAGCTGGGATTGCTTCGTTGTTGTGTACCGATTTGGACAATCGTTTTTGCTTTCTTGACGGCGTCGCAGGCGTTTCGCAGTTTATCGAGTTTCATAGCCAGCGGCTTTTCGCAATAGGCGTCTTTGCCTGCCTTGGCGGCGGCTTCGAGGTGCGTGGTGTGCTGATGATCGCACGAGGCTATCATAACGGCGTCTATGTCTTTCAGTGCCAACAGATCGCGGTAGGAGGAGAACTTATGCGCATCGCGACCGTACCATTCTTTTACTTTGGCGGCGGCCATTTCCTGGCGTACTCGCCAGGGATCGCATACTGCGACAACCTCGATGTTTTGGCTTTTGTCGTGTTTGTGCACACTGGCCATGTGGGCGTCGATACCACGGTTGCCGCAGCCTATGATACCGATTGAGATTTTCTCATTGGCGCCGACAACACGCCCGTAGCTCCGGGCGGACATAGCCATAACAGCGCCACCTGCCGTGACGGTCTTTAGAAACTTTCGACGGGAATAAATGTTACGCATTGTAAAACCTCCTGAAGAATAATGTATTGTTAGAAGATATCAAACCTATCAGGTTTTCTGAATATAAATCTATACGCACCGCGTATGGGAATTCCCGCGAGCGAAACCATAACATCTTGTCGTAAGGTTCTTTACCCGCGTACTAACGGGAAAATTCAATCGTGAGCACTATAAAGTGTTACGAGATTTACTTATTTCTGTTCCGATATATCGGATTCGGAAGGTTGTTCTTCGGGAATTTCCAGTGGGACATCGATGACTTCCCAGTTTTTATCCCGGAGAAAGAGGCTCTGGCGTTTGACAATATCATTTTCGTCGAGGGCAGCCCAGCGGAGATACTCCGTTAGATCAACTTTTGGCGAGAGGCTATAGGCCGCCATAAATCTAACAAACCATTGGGGATGGCTAAACATTTGTCCCATTTTTTCAAGAGTGGGATCCGAAGCGTCCAGTTCCAGTCCGCCGAGTGCATAGACACTCCAAGCCTGAACACGGTAGTCAGCGTGATCGAGGTTGTCGATGATCATCCCGCGGATGGCCTGGGTATTAAGGCGGCGAGGTCGATATACGAGTGGCTCTTTTTTGGCTAACTCCGTTTCGAGCAGCAGGCCGGCTAGCAGGCGAGTGGCGCGGATACGTTGGCTGGGAGAACCTTCGCGAATGAAGTTTTGCTGTGCTTTAAGGCGTTCAGGTGTGGGGATGTATCCCTTGCGGGTGATAGTTACCGGTTCGGGCTGAATTTCAGGGATTCTGCCGACAATACCGCCATTTTCATTAACGATTGGGTCCAGAAACAGGTAAAAAGTAATCTGGAACGTCTGCTGGGGATGTTTTCGGAGGATTTCGTGTAAAGGCCCAATATTGAGCGTTTCGGTAATAGAGTTGGAAGAGCTGGGGAGCAGAACCATATTCTGGTTCATATAGCGATGGGCCAGAGGTATCAGGTTTGGAGAATCCGGATGAGCGGATCGGGTGGTGGCTCTATGTTTGCCCGGTATAACCTCGGCTGCAATCAGGATATGGGGGTCGAGAAAACTTTTCGGCCCCAGTACAAGAGTCGTATTGCTGATATTAGTCAGGTATATTTGAGCCGGCAGGGGATCGGTGTAACTGAAAACGTCATTTTTCAGGCGGAGCCGACATTTAATATAATCCTGCGGTTTTTCAGGAAGCAGTAAATCACTGCCTTCAAACTCATTTTTTAGTGTTAGTTCGATCTGGTCCGGGGTCTGGGGAGTGGTTTCCGCTGTATCTGCCATTGGCTGGGCGGTGGCTTGTTCAACATCTGGTTTTAGTTCAGTATCGAGTTTTGACTTAAGCCGTTGCCGCTCCCGTTCGATAGCCGTTGCGAGGATACCGGCCCGGTTGATATTGATGGCCTTGAGCCTTTGCAGAGCGGCTTTTTTGTCATCGCGGGCCAAATAGAGCTTGGCCCACGCCAGGGCGGCAATAGGGTCGTTGGGATCGGATTCCTTGAGGAGTTCCTCGGCACGGTCCCATTGGTTATTGAGCGTATAGGCATAGGCCAGGGTGTTCAGGGCCCTTGGATCACCTTTACGGTCCTGACAGGTTCGTCGAGCGTATTCGAGAGATCGGACGGAGTCGGGTTTGATAAAACAGAAGAACCAGGCCAGCTCATTCTGTAAATCTCTGCCGGATACCTTTGCGTCGGGTAGTGTTTGTTGCAAAAGAGGTGTTCTGGTCTGGTCAATTTTTCTAACGGCATTATCAGCCGCCCGCGAAAGAATTTTTTCCGCTTCTTCGGACATACCCAACTCCTTCAGAGCTAAAGCCCTGATACCATTGAGCAACAGGTCATCGGGTTGTTTTTTCAGGGCCTCGGCGGCGATTTTCAGGCATAAATGGTATTGTTCGCTTTTATAGGCACCGGCAAGCTGTTTGAACCGCAGTTCCTCCTCCAGGCCGGGCTGCTGATGCGCAAGCTTAAGCAAACGTAAAGCATAGTCGTAATATTGATAAGTGAGCTTGTCCCTGCCATTATTTTCGAGTACCTCGATCAGCTTGAGCACCGCCTGTAAATCGTAAGGGTTGGTCAAAAGCTGCGTTCGCCAGCGGATAACCGTGTTGAGCAAACGCACCATTTCGCTCTGCTGTCGCTGTTCTTCAATGTACTGGGCGGTTGCCTCCGGCGGATACTGAGGAGTCTGGGGTGGCAATTCCAGCCATAGATTAATGGCGTTAATATTATATTTCGAGAGGGAAAACGCCCGGGCGAAATTACCGCGAGCGGTGTCCGTATCACCCTTTTCCAGGGCTAAAATTCCCATCTCGACGAGGATATCACTCTGGAGTACCGGATAGTTGGCCAATTGGTTGTACGACTGCTGAAGGAAATACTCGCGTTCTTTACGTTCGCTGAAGCCGTCAAGCTGGTATCTGATCCACGCGTCCACCGGGCTGTAATCCCTGGTTTTGAGATGGCTGTATTGCATAAGGGCGTTCATGCTGCGACCGGGATCGTTGACAGGCTCGGAGATATACAAGGCCAGGAGGTCCCGCCAGGCCGCGGCATTTGTCTTGTCCATAGCCACAGCCGTCTCAAGCAGGAGACATGCCTGTCTGATACGCCGCTCGATCTGTGGGCGATCAAGCTCCACCCGTGTATAATTCAGGGATTGAAGCTCAACCGGCGACCATAAATCGCGGGCCATAGCATACAAATGCAGGGAATCATCCGGGTAGTTACCAGGCTGATCCTGGCCAACTGCGCTAAAGAAAGGCAGCAACAGAATCAGCATCAAAAAAAGTACAGTTTTACTGTCCGCCATATTCATCACCCTGATATAACAGAAAAAACCTTTAACCACAATCACTAACAGTTTTTTTATCGAGGATATGGATTTTATATCAGCATTTACATCGGTAAAACAGGATATTTTACTGGTTTTACCTGTTATAGCAGAAGCTTTGTTATAGCATATGCTCTTTCAGGGTCGTGAGTGAACGTTGGGCCTGGAAGGCGAGGGAGCTTTGCGGTTCGAGTTCGCAGACAGCCTGCCAGGCAGCCGCGGCACGATCGATCAGGCCCATATTCTGTAGCGCGAGCGAAAGATTTCCCTGTACATCAGCCTCCTGCTCATCACTTTTCAGAACATCCTGAAAATGCTCCACGGCCAGGGCGAATTTTATCTTGTCACAGTACATCAATCCAAGATGATAATGCAGATTGATATATTCCTGTTCCAGTTGGAATGCCTGTCGGAGTGGTTCCTCAGCCTCCCGTGGGCGGTTCATCTCCCTGAGAGCCAGACCAAGTTTGATTCTGGCCTTGAAGAAAGAAGGATTGATCGCCAGGGCTTTCTGAAAGTTCTCGATGGTCTGCTCAGTCTGGCCTGTATTCCACAGCAGCAGCCCATAATGATAGAACAGTTCCGCCTGATTTGAATTTTCCTTTATTTTTCGGCGGTAACGCTGCATCTGAATTTTCAACATATCATCCTTGTCGGCCGCATCAGCCTGGCTGGAATCATCCCAGTCAAGATACTGCTGAGCGTCTTTTTGGGATTGCGCGACTTTCAGTTGCAGTCGGTTCATTTCCAGGAAAAGCAGATTGGTATTTGGTTGTAAAGCAGCGGCCAGTTCGAGCGTTTCCTGTGCCTGTGTGTTTTTATCCTGATTAGCCTGAGCCAGGGCAAGACCGACGTATGCACCGATAAACTGATCGTTAATTTCGACTGCGAGATTGAATCTGCCGGCGGCCTCGTAATAGCGGCCCATACGCAGGTGCTGAGTGCCGAGCTTTACGGCTGCTTCCAGATAGCCCGGGTGGATTTCCAAAGCTCTCTGATAATGGTTGACGGCCTGCTGGTCCTCGCCGAGTTGGCTGTAGAGGTCCGCCAGGCGTACATAAGAGTCCGGAAAATCACCCTGTTGTTCGACAATCTGCCGCAGACGAGCGATGGCGCCGTCAATTTGTCCGGACTCGGCCAGGGCCTCGACCTGTTCGTCATAAAGTTCAAAGTTGTCCGGCTCAATCGTCAGGGCCTTGCCAAAACAACTCTCGGCCTGACTGAAATCACCGGTGTGCAGGTAGAGATGACCCAGAACCAGATAGTTCCACATGTCTTCGGGATGCTGTTTCTGAAGCGAGCGGCACTGGTCAATGACCTTGCCGTAATCTTCTTTGACGAGGTAAATGGCCGCCAGCCGCTGTCTGGTTTTGCGAAGATAGGGCTTGCAGGAACAACCTTCGTGATAGAATTTCAGGGCCTGTTCGGTATTGCCCTGCCGTTCGTAGCAGAAGCCTAACGCAAACAGAATGCGCCCTTCACGTGATCCGCCTCCGCCTTGGCGGTAAGCCCGCTCCAATTGATCAATGGCCTGATCCAGTTCGCCGGTTCCGGCACTCATCGCTGCCCAGGCGATCCGGGCTTCGAGGTATTTCGGATTTGTTTTCAACAGCTCATCGAACACATACCGAGCCTTCTCATCGGCCCCGCTTTGCGCATAATGGATACCCAGTCGCAGTTTGTTCGCGGAATGAGCAGGGTCCTGGCTGACAAACTCCTCCAGCATTTTTACCTCTTCCGGCTTGAGCGGATTTGAAAAGGGCAGAACCAGTCCCATTAGCGACGGCTGTTCAAGCCCCTTGCCTAATAATTCCAATAAGTAACTCATTTCTCACCATCCTTCCTTCGGCCCGTTTAACCGGGGATATATTTCATTTGCTCCATCGTGGGTATCGACGGACAAAGGAGTGAGATTGAGTTTTCAGTGGCTATATCTACATTGAAAACGTGGTTTTTTATCACCACAACCGGCGCAGTCGGAATATCTTCGTCAGCTTACGATACAGAACGTTTAATCGGACCATAAACCATTCAGGCTGTACGGATTATCCCAACAGGGGAAAATTACAAAAACAGCCCGGAAAAGGGGTAAAAACGGTTATCGGCAGAAATGTAACTTGTTTGAGAAGGCTACTCTCTACTTTTCGTAAGTTGATTCAGTAGTCGGCTGATTTTTTCATTGGTTGGTTTGTGGATAACACCGCGTTCGGTAATGAGGGCGGTGATATACTGATGTGGTGTAACGTCGAAGGCGGGATTATAGACCTTGATATGTTCCGGTGCGATTCGTCGGCCGAAAGGCTCGGCTACTTCCTTGGCGGCGCGTTGTTCAATTGGGATTTGTGTTCCGTCGGCAATCGATAAATCAAAGGTACT
>DAOWIP010000544.1 GCA_030640865.1 Sedimentisphaerales bacterium
TCATGGCCCGCGCCGGGAATCTCCACCAAACCAAGCGAACCATATACAAACACGCCGCTCTCGGCTTCATATCCCGTACCAGGCGCCGGTACCCCATCCCCCAGGTTAATCAGGCTCAGATCGCCATATACAATAATCGGGCCCACTACACCATCGAATTGATCCACCACACTGCTGTTATCGTTATTTATATCGATCACATTGACGCTGCTTCGGACGTCAACATCCCCCAGCGCGCCGGCAACGGGCAGCAGGTTCAGGCCGACTTCGCAGACCAGGCCGTTATGCTGCTCACCACCCGGATCGGCCCCCACATCGCCATCTAACGCCTCACTCATCAGTCGGGACTTGATCACCTGCCCCGTTGTATTATACGTTAATCCCAAATTACCATCGACGCTAACAACATTGAACGGATAGGTCTGGAGATAATAGTCCGTTACGTTCACTTCTTCATCATCCAGTGTTACTTCGCCATCGACAACGCCGGTTATGTTGGTAGCGACCGTGGAATCGCCGATCTGGAGCGAGACAATATCGCCACCAACCCAGCGTTGAGATACTCCGGGGCCAGGCACCCAGCGGCCGTTATACAGGTGCTCCCAATAACCACTGCTGTTGACTACCTGTGAGATACCAATCCTTTCTACTGTCGGCTCCTCATCGTCTCCGAAGTTACGGAATCCGGTTGTCGTTTGGACAACGTCTGTATCATCAATATCCTCAACCACAGGCCCAGGCACGGTAATACGCATAACCGAAACCGGATTGTACCCGCCTATTACCACACTACTATCGTTTATACCGTCGGCCGTGATCGAACCGATTTCCACCGGACCGCCGGTACTCGTAACACGAACCCCATCAGTACTGTCTATCGAAACGATAGCATAACCAAGTTCTTTGCGGTTGATATCGCCGAGCCACTCGGACAGCGAAAGATCCAGCACCGGCAGCAGTCGCACTGTCAGAATACCACCTTCGGGTTCTTCTTCATCTGTACCGTCTGTACCGTCTGTGCCGTCTGTACCGTCTGTGCCGTCTGTGCCGTCTGTGCCGTCTGTGCCGTCTGTGCCGTCTGTGCCGTCTGTGCCGTCTGTGCCGTCATCATCGTCATCGTCTCCGGGTTGCTGACCTATCGGTGTAAACACAAGTTCGTCGTCGTCCGGTCCTGTGTATCCCGGCGCAATATTCACCTTTACACCGGAATCGTCCGTGATGATAACTGACTGGCCCGGATCAAACGAAAACGGCCCGAATCCGCCGATTTCCGCCCAGCCGCCTGATACATGGGTAATCCCGCCGCCGATGTCCGCAAACCGAACATTACCACCCTTTTCGCCAACACTTACAACACCTTCAAAATCACCTCCAACCACAATCGAATCGATTACGCCAGGGGCACCCATCTGGTCGGCATTGGCAAAGATACCCCCAGGGACCATTCCCCATCTTGTGCCCAGTTCACCTGTTACCCCCGCCAAATCGTAACTGCCCTCGATGCGTATCTCGCCGATATTGCCGTTCACCGCTATCGTACCTGTATAACTGCTCACTTCATCGCCGGGCGCCAACCCCGCTATATCTTCTGCCGGTTCCGGGGCGAGAATCTCACCACCGATTCTGAAAGACTGCAAATCGCCGCCGACGGTAATCTCGACATTACTCTTCATAGGCGAACTGATCCGACCAACATTACCACTAACGACTATCTTGCCCGCCAGTGGTATGTTCTTCGGCTGATCGTCTATCTCCCAACCAAAACCCATCATCGACGTACTATCGGGACCGGGTACGTCTTCATCCCAGACTCGCAGCGCCAGTTGATTTATATCGAGGTTGTTGGCGCCCGCCCGGATAGCGACCGCATCTCCCTGAGAAACTATAATATCACCTTCACGGAGATAGCCGCCTACGCTCAGCGCCCCTAAATTGCCGCTTACTACGTGGACATTGGGAATATCATTCCCGAAAAACTCGATGGATTCACTCCGCATATCGGCCAAAACATTACCACCGCCCAGTGTGGTTGGACTGACTCCGGAAACCTCCAGACGATAAGGAATAGGCGATGTCTTAACCCCGCCAAATACGCCGTTGACGGCCACTGTGTAAATCCCGGCCTCCTCCGCCGTAAAGGTCAACGGCAGCAGCGCACCCGTAACTATGTCCGTCTCGCCATTATTTGCCACCCAGTTCAGTTCCGGGTCGAATAAATCCACTCCGAATCCTACCGGCGTCAGAGAATCCGGGTCCATCGGATGGCCGTTAATCAGTGGATAAATATCGGGAGCGATAAACAAAATATTCGTATCAAATAACCGTATCTCAACCGTCTCACCAGCCATCATGCCAAAGCTGTAATAATCCTCCGTATCAAAAACCCTACTTTCCACATTGCCGACGACCGACATTTTACCATCGACCGTTCCGAGATACTGGGCTGAGTACGGACTGTCGTTGGTAATGATATATGAGCCGTCCGCCCGATCCAAAGCACCACTCATAAAATAAGGAGCTGATCTTGGGTAGCCAAGATTATCATATTTGTGCTCTGTTTCCCGTTGCGTTCGGACGTAAAGACCCGTATCTATATCCAGCACGCCGGGAAACTCCGGCGCATCACCGCGGCCCTGCACCCGAACCGGCAGGCCCCAGTCGCCATTGCTGTAGAAGCTGCCCATTTGTCCATAGACATCCACACTCGGACTCAAGCCCTCGCCCATGTATTTCGTAGAATTGACCGACGTCCAGCTCCCGTCCGACTCGGTAACCCCCCCAGCCTCAGTAGCCACCACGAGATTATTCATCTCACCCTTAACCACAAAACGATTCGTACCGAGATAGCCGGCGTAAAACGTATCGATACTACCTTCGATTAAAACATCGCCGAACACTCCGCCGCCAACCTGTATCCGACCGATATCCTGCGGATTGCCTTCAGAGTCAGCCGCCACGACAATCCCCGGCCGAAACTGACCGCCCGGCCAGGCACCCTTGGCGCCCGGAACGGGAATAGTGGGGTTATAATAACCGGATCGATCCAACGGGGCTAACTGACCGGAATCCCAAAAAGTGCCCGCCCCACCGGCGGTCCAATCGACTTCGTCGTCGTCGTCAATGAATTGTGGAATCGTACCGATCATTACCCCACCGGCCCCTTCCGGCGTCGTAATCAAGGTACCATTGTCTTCATCGAGAAACAGCTTTGCCGGCTCGCCCTGCGTCGGCGTGTAGTGCATCGGATCAGAGGAAGTGTCCAGACGGGTAAAGGTTATGTATGTGTCCGCCGTACTCTCGGCGATATAGACCATAAAAATATCCGACAAACCCCGAATGATATAATCACTATCCACCAGTTCCATTCTGCCGACATTCAACAGATAAAGTGTCCCGCTGCGCGGATCGGTGGCATATCCCACATTATTAAGCGAGTCAAAAGACATCCCAGTTAAATATATGTCGTTATCGGCAGGGTTCGTACCATACTCAGTAATTTCGCTGAACCTGTCCGTCGGATCGGCGTACAGGTCCACAAACGCGAACAAGTCGTTATTTATTTGCCCGTTATCTCCGATGCCCTCATCATAAAGGCCGTATAACTGGTCCTGGGCATCATACATCAAACCCTGGACCACCCCTGCCTCGTTTTCGACTTCCGCAAATGGAATCGTCGTTACAGTTACTTCCAGGCCCGATTCAGCTTCATCAACTATTATTTTCACAAAACGATCGTTCTCCGGAGAAAAGCCCAGAAACACCGGCTCGTCTGTGAGCATACTCGCGTTATCACCAAATTCCCGGCTGAAAACTATAGTGCTTATATCCGTCGTCGTTACCTCATCAGGCAGGACCTGGGGAAGGACAACTTCGCTCGAGACGTAATAGGCTCGGTCAAGATAGTCCCGACCAACAGGCTCCGCCTCGGCAATCAGACTGCCGTCAACCAACTGTCCCTGAACATCAATAGTAATCAGCACTGAACCATAAGAATCCAACAACAGTTCACCCAGTGTGTTGAACATCGTGGGTGCCGTAACCACCGCGTATAACACATCAACTCCGCTGGAATCCTTTGCAAAGGTAGCCGATTCAAAACCGGAATACATAACATCAAAGGGCGTGAACGGACTGTCAGTATCTATAATTGTTCCGATAATTTCGTCTATCGTTCCCAGCGTAGTGTCGGTCCTGACCAGCAATCCACCACTTGTCAGGCCGTAGGTTGTCCCTGCCGAATCCGTGGCAAGGGCATTAATCGCATAGTTCAACCCACCCAATTGATCCGGCGGAATTTCTTCTATAATCGCCCCGCCACTTGGACCGCCGAACAGGGCAATTGGCTCTGGGGTTACACCCGCTTGATCAGTCGCTTCATAGTACAGGCCGCCAATATCGTTGGCCTCATAATCAAGAATCTCAACGACAACGTCCTTTTCCGGCCCCTGCCCGGA
>DAOWIP010000386.1 GCA_030640865.1 Sedimentisphaerales bacterium
CAGGCAAACCCTTTGCACAAGTAGAAATATCAAGCAGTGTGTGTACACCTTTCATCCCGGAGGCTTTCATAATTTTGTGGATCGTTTCCAAACTCCGGCACGCGGCACCGGGTTCAGGGGCAGCAGGTATATCGTCCATCAGTGAACATACCGGAACTTCAAAAAACAGGTCGTTCGGCTTAAAACCATATTGACCGGTTGCCTTATCGAAAATACGCTTAGCCATATCAAATAATTTGTCCGCCGAACAGGCGTTTTCAGAATTACTCTGGGCGCTATCCATAAGCGAAATCACAACCTTGAATGGATGCTTTTCTCGCAATGAAAATATATTGTCCGCTGTTAAGTCAGTTACCGATCTAAGCAGCGGTACGCCTGACTGGGCGTCGGAGTCCTGATACCATTGTTCCAGTCCAGCAGTAAGTACCCGCTCATCGCGGCTGTCAACGCAAACCGGGACGCCACGGCCATGTTTTTTCACAAGCTGAACGTAATCACTTATCAACTCGACGGCCAACTTTGTGTCATCTTCGGCTAACGAGTCCACATTGACCAGGATATAATCGGCCCGGTTACAGACCTGGGCCTCGATCAGTGAAATGAGATAATTCAACGCCGGGCTGGGCCGCTCGAACGCGCCAGGGCGAAGTTCCAGAAGCTGACGCATAGCAGCATACGCCTTTGGCAAATAGGCGTTGAGGTTCTCTGCGATTTGCAGAAAATCGAGCTTCCTCGTATGGTCCCTGCCAAACAGATAATTCAGAATTGAAGAGGTGTTCTCCAAAGCCTGCAACCGGGGCGGGCTGATCATGTGCCGAAGTTTTTTCAGCCCGGATTGCCATTCGGAATCAGCGGTCCCTTCGGTACATTCGGATGCGGCGGCGTTATAAATCAGTTCGCCTACGCACTGGATGTCAGGGTTGTTTCCGCAAGTACCGTCCGGCTCGGCGTCGCCGCAGGGCGGGTTGGCCAGGCCCTTCTCGCATTTGCCCATACTACAAATTCCGAAATTCTCGACCAGAAAACAATCGCCACATTCTTCACAATCAAAAAGCATGGTCTTGATCGGCTTTTCAAAGCCGGCAAAAAACATCTTGTAAAGACAACCCTTATTTTCGCGCAGGCCTTTGCTCATACCAAGCGTTCGCTTCAAGGCAGGATACAAACCGCGGCCGGGTTCCAGAAAAACATTATGGAATAAATCGAACGATCGCTTATTGAAAGTCGGCCGAGGATGACTCGGCAGACGACGGGAACCGTTCGTATCGTACAAGTAAAAACCGGGCTGTCTCTTTCCGGCGTTTGGGCCGGTCTTTAACAACACTGTTTCCAAACCGAAATCGAGGTTGTCCCTATACTCACGCCAGTTATGACCGATCTCTTTTGCCCTGTTCATTATCTTCAGCAGCATATCGAAATCGAATATGCCGCCCAGATCGACTCCGACCGCGCCAAGGTCACGATACATCGCCACCTGTTGAGCCGCCCGCTCAAGGTGCTGAGCCGGATTCTCCGAACTAAGTCTGCCAAACAACTCATCAGTTACCACACAGCCGGGCAGTTTGCCCTCACGCATCAGCCGTGGGGCAGGGGTCATGGTCGTAAGAAAATATACGTTGCCAAATACAGGCACATTAATATTTTCGTCCTTCAAATAACGGAATAACTCCTCGCTCTTACGTGTGTCCCAGCCCATCTGCGTAATAAGGCAATCAGCGCCGGCATGAATCTTTTTGGCCATCTTGTAATACTGCTGCATAAGCGAGGCCTCAGTATATTTGAACGGCGAGACCGCAGCGGCAATATAAAACTGATGAACCTTGTCAAAACTGTCCGGCTTGGCCTTTTCAAACGCCTGCTGATTCATCGCGGTAATCAACTCGACCAGGCCAATCGAATCGATTTCAAAAACACCCTTACTCTCAGCAGGCTTGTCGCCGGTCAGTGCCAGGACGGATTCCAGCCCCAGTTTCTGTAAGCCAATTATGTATGTCTTAATCGCGTCAACATTATGGTCCTTGGCGGTTATGTGCGGAACGACGTCGAGGTCCTGCCATAAGCCGGCCGGGCTGTTCGAGATTTCCGGATCGTTCGAGTTTTCCAGGCCTTGGGAAGCAGGCTTCATCTCCAATAGTGAGTAGATGTCAACCGGGCTTAGCGACGCGACGCCACTGGGACTTTGCGGGATAGTAACTCCGGCAAGTACAACGTCGTCCGGCAGTTCGGATTTCTTTTGGGCGTAGCCTTTGAGGAATTTTTCAAAATTACCCAACCTGTTGCCCGGCAGCGGAACAAATTCGGCGATGATGATAAATTTGTCTTTAGCTGCCACTAACTCTTTAAGATATTTTTTTTTCATTGAGATGTTCTGTTATAAAGGGGAACAATGTGAAATAAGGCACAAGGATGACGCCAGCCCCAAATGGCGGGCATGGCCCGCCCTACTTTATTTTTGAGGTTTGAGGATGACGGCCTTGAGGTTCATCAGTGCGTCTTTGGCGATATTTTCCGGTTTTATGGACAAGACATATTCGCCGGGTTTGTCGATAGTAACAGAGCCAATTTTTTCAGTTTGGAAGTTTTTCGCTGAATCGGTCGCTTTGGTTTTAGCGTTGATTTTTTGCCCGGCGAGAGACAGTGTGTATTCGCTGCCGGTGGCACCTTTTTTGCAAGAGGCGTTGACCATTATGTCAAACGTGCCGGGTTTGTCGGCCTTGAACCGCCAACTGACCCAATCGTCCGGTCGGGACCAGTTGCGAATGAAATCGCCGAGGCGGATACCATGGCCAATATAATATTCCACCTTCTCGCCATGCGTTATGGCATCGGCGGCGCCAAGGCGAATAGAGCCGTCAGCCAAAGGACGAATGATGTTGTCCACCCGAATGGCACCGGTGACTTCGAGAACGACAACGCCGGCTATAGAATCGGGGGCGGCGGCAGGAACATTGATTACCAGATCATCACCCATTCGCTTAGTGGTAAGTGATTTGCGCGAGTTGTCAGCACGCAGGTAGGCGCGCCTTGGCCGGCTGATCAGGCCGGGGACTGTCAGCTTGCCGTCGGTTGGCCAATCGAAAACGTGCAGATAAAGGCGATTGCCCTTACGAGTACAACGGCCCCAGGGCAGATAACGGAAGACGCCGGCAGTAGTACCATAGATACTTTCGCTGTTGACCTTCATCCAGCGGCCCATAGCGGCAAGCCGTTCGACACTCGGCTGAGGGATAAGGCCCTCGGCAGTAGGGCCGACGTTCAAAAGGAAATTGCCGCCCTTACTGGCGATGTCGATGAGTTTTTGAATGAGGTCCTTCTTTGACTTCCAGTTGTGATCGTTCTTTTTAAAGCCCCAGGTTTTGTTCATAGTCATACAGGCCTCCCAGTCGTGGTTCGGGATGCCTGTTGCCGGGATGAACTGTTCGGGTGTGCCGTAGTCGCCGTCCTCGCGGTGCCGTTTGCCGACGCGGTTGTTGACGATAACGTTCGGCTGAAGCAGATGGCATAAGTCCTCCAATACCCGTCCCTGCTCGCGGTCCCATTGTTCGATCCATTCGCCGTCGTACCACATAATGCCGATCGGGCCATAGTTGGTGAGCAACTCGCGAACCTGGCCAAACAGGAATTTTTTATACGTGGGGAAATCGTTCTTCTGCTCAGGACGATACCAGTCCATTATAGAATGATAGAAACATAATTTTATGCCTTCGTCGCTACATGCCTGAGCAAGTTCCTTCATTACGTCGCGCTTAAAAGGAGTGGCGTCCATGATGTCGTAGTCGGTGAGTTTGCTGTCGAAGAGGCTGAAGCCGTCGTGGTGCTTGCTGGTAATGACGATGTATTTCATGCCGGCGTTTTTGGCAATCCGAACCCACTGGCGGGCGTCGAATTTAACGGGATTGAATCGGCCGACCAATGGTTTATACTCATCGACAGGAATATTTAGTGTGTGCATAATCCATTCGCCGTTACGAGGTGTTTCCTTGTCTTTCCAAATGCCGGCGGGTATGGCATACAAGCCCCAGTGGATGAACATTCCGAACCGGGCCTCGCGGAACCATGCCATTCGTTGATCATGCTGTTCAGGCGTTTCCTTATTTGGGCCTTCTTTGGCCCAGGCGGTTGGGGCTGCCTTCTTAGTCGGCGCAGAAGCCGAGCAGGAGACCGAACCGATTACCAGCAAAGCCGCCAGCAAAAGAGACAGACATCCGGAAAGAAAATGCCTGATCTGTCCGCGGGAGTGTCGTCTGTTTTGTGTTTGTTTTTTCAACATTACAAACCTTCCTTTAATAAATAGTATTTCTGTCAGTGGCGGTTGATTATATCGATTTTAATATTGATTGCAAGCAGAAACGATATAGATTATAAGAATGGTCTATGAACACAACTGATGATCCACCGGGAGATAAATATATGGCGCAGGCTGCGAAATCGACAGATTTGCTGAATCCGGAAAAAGTCCGCCAGGCACTTACAGACATAGGCCTGAGCGAAAAAGCGGCCGCGGAAAAGGCAGCGATGTTCAGGCAATCGACCGAAGCACTTCTCGACAAAAACACCAACGATCAAAATGAAACATACGGATTTTTTGTGCCGGGGCGGATTGAAGTGTTGGGCAAACATACCGACTATGCAGGGGGGCGAAGCCTGATTGCCACGGCCGAAAAAGGATTTTGTATGGTTGCTGCGGCGAGAGAGGACAGCACTATAAGGATTACGGCTGCGGCCCAACAGGAAATGTTCGAGTTCGATATAACCCCCGATCTGACACCCGAAATGGGGCACTGGTCCAATTATCCCATGACCGTGGCGCGGCGGATGTCGCGTAACTTCCCCGGACGGCTGCGAGGGAGCGATATCGCCTTTGTCAGCGATCTGCCGAGGGCGGCTGGGATGAGCAGCTCAAGCGCAATGATGGTGGCCTTCTTCCTGGCAGTGTCGCGAATAAACCAACTGGAAAAACATGACGCCTACCTGGCGAATATCGACTGTCAGGAATCACTTGCAGGCTACCTCGGAACAGTGGAAAACGGACAGAACTTCGGCAGTTTGACCGGCGATAAAGGTGTGGGGACATTCGGAGGCAGTGAAGACCATACGGCGATACTCTGCTGTCAGGCCGACAGGATGAGACAATATTCCTACTGCCCGGTACGATTCGAACGCTCGATACGAGTTCCCAACGAATATGTATTCGCTATCGCCAGCAGCGGAGTAGTAGCGGAAAAAACCGGGGCGGCACTGGAAAAATATAATCGAGCGTCAAAACTGGCAACAGCAGTAACGGAAACATGGCGGCAGGCAACCGGCCACAATAATCCGCACATGGCGAGCATCGCAGGCGATTCGCAGGGAAACGTCAATCGCCTGAGAGAAATTCTGCAACAACAAAAGGAAAACGATTTCACCGCAAAAGAACTACTCGACCGCTTCGAACATTTTTACGCAGAAAGCGAAGAAATTATTCCCGCGGCAAGCGAGGCACTGGCACAGAAAAATATGGATGAGTTCGGCAGGCAAGTGGACCGTTCGCAGGAATTGGCGGACAGTCTGCTGGGTAACCAGGTGCCGGAGACAATTTACCTGGCAGAGTCCGCCCGGCAATTGGGGGCGGTGGCGGCATCGGGGTTCGGAGCAGGGTTCGGGGGTAGTGTGTGGGCACTGATAAAAACCGAAGGAGCAAAAGAATTTTTGGGAAAATGGGAGCAGCAATACGATAAAAAACTCTCGCAATACGAGAACAGTACCGAAGACAAGACAAAAAACCACCCGGCAAAAAAACATGCCGTGTTTTTCCTTACGCGACCAGGGCCGGCGGCGGTCGAAATTAAACACATCACACAAAGACAGGAATAAACAATGATGCGATATTCTCAAAAAAATTGTGAAAAGTCAGGCTGTAATTTATATGTACCCCGCTTGACA
>DAOWIP010000172.1 GCA_030640865.1 Sedimentisphaerales bacterium
CGGCACCAACCCTGCCAGCGGCTCGATCGCCGGCTATCAGGTCAAGACCGTCCGCAGTAACGCCCAGGGCATGATGGACATCGATACGTTAAAGGAAATGCTCGATGAGGATGTGGCCGGGCTGATGCTGACCTGCCCCAATACACTGGGACTGTTCAACCCGCACATTAAAGAGATTTGCGATCTGGTCCATAGCGTGGACGGACTGGTGTATTATGACGGGGCCAATCTGAACGCGATAACAGGCAAGGTTCGGCCCGGCGATATAGGTTTCGACATCGTGCATTTGAATTTGCATAAGACATTCGCTGCCCCGCATGGCGGTGGTGGCCCTGGTTCAGGCCCGGTAGGCGTGGTGGAAAGGCTTACAGATTTTCTGCCGGTCTCGATTGTGGTAAAGCGAGACGACGGCACTTACGCTCTGGAATATGATCGGCCTAAGTCGATCGGTTATGTTGCCCCGTTTTACGGCAATTTCGCGGTAATCCTGCGAGCCTATGTATATATCCTTATGCTGGGCAGAGAGGGTCTGATTCGGATGGCCGAGAACGCTGTGCTTAACGCCAATTATATTAAGGAAAAACTCAAAGAATATTACGAACTACCATATCCGCAAACGTGCAAACATGAGTGCGTCTTTAGTGCCCAGCGGCAGTTGAAGTATGGCATTCACGCGATTGATGTTGCAAAGGCCCTGATCGACGCCGGCATTCATCCGCCCACGGTATATTTTCCTACGACAGTCAAAGAAGCGATTATGATCGAACCGACCGAAACTGAAAGTCGTGAGACACTTGACGCGTTTATTAACGCGATGATCGAGATCGCTCGGACCGCCGAGACCAACCCGGAAACCCTGAAGGCCGCGCCGCGGACGACGCCTGTCTCACGGCTGGATGAGACCGCAGCCGCTCGTCATATCAACGTCGCCTGTGAAGAAAAATATACTTATTCCAAGTGAAAACATCACGTTGTACATTATTGCCTCGACAAACAGGGGTTAATGTGCTATAATACTTCCAAAAATTGATTATTTATCTGGATTTTCCTCTTTTATCTCCATTTTTGAGAAAATGGAAATCTGCTCGTGGAAATATTTTGTTGGAGGGTTGATTATGATTCAATTCAAATGCAGTCAGTGTGAGGAACCATTGGAAGCGCCGGAATCAATGCAGGGTGAGCGATTGCAGTGTCCGAAATGCCGTTATCCTGAATTGGTTCCTGCTCTGGAGGAAGAGCCTGAACCGATCAAGCTGGAAACAAACGGTGAAAACATTAATGAGGCTACGCAGATTCGCACCTTTGGTTCCGATTCCACCCGGGAACGTAAAGAGGAATATAAACGGCCCCTGAATACTACCGGCAAAGGAGCGACACGAGTTCGCACCTTTCACACTCGCTTAAGCAATAACGCTATGGCGTTCCTTGACGAACAGGTTAATGAATGGATCGATGAGAACCCTGATATTGAAGTCAAGTTTTCCACCAGTACTGTGGGGATGGTGGAAAGTAAAAAAACCGAGCCGCATTTGATTATTAATGTCTGGTATTAGCCGGATTATACTTCAGGCCGAATTGAACAGCGCCTTTTCAACCGCCTTCTCTGCGTGAATTTTTGTAGTATCGAACAATTGTACAGAAGTATGTTCCTGATGAACGAGTTGGGCGATTTCTGTGCACCCAAGAATAACCGCTTCAGCGCCCTGTTCAGCCAACTGGTTGATAATTCTCAGAAACTCAGTCCTTGAATTCTCAACAATTTGTCCAAGACAGAGTTCGTTGAAGATTACACTATGGATAGTTTTTCGGTCGATCTCTCCGGGAATCAACACGTCAAGATCGTATTTGTTTTCCAATCTGCCTTTGTAGAACTCCTGCTCCATCGTAAAGGTTGTTCCTATAAGACCAACGGTTTTTATTCCTTTTTCTATGATTTCCCCGGCTGTCGCGTCAGCGATATGCAGAATCGGGATATTTATATTGCTCTCAATCTCTGAGGCTACTTTATGCATTGTATTTGTGCAGATAACAAGAAAGTCCGCACCGCCCAACTCTACATGCTTCGCGGCTTGGGAAAGGATTTCGGCTGTAGCCGCCCAGTTGCCGGATTGCTGATGTTTCTCTATTTCGGCAAAATCGACGCTGTAAAGGCAAAGCTTTGCTGAATGCAAACCACCCAGCCTGGTCTTCACCTGCTCATTGATAATGCGGTAATAGGTTTCAGTTGACTCCCAGCTCATACCACCAAGTAACCCGATTGTTTTCATATTTTTCCACCCTTCTACGAATTGTCGTTTCCCTGAGCTATTTCCATTCATCCGCATTATATCACTTATACCAGTCTCCAGGAACAATCGCAAGGGTACACGATAAACTCTAAAAATTCGATATTCTTGACATAAAGTTGCGTATATGCGTTATTACGCGGCGTCCAGGTCTGCCTTACTGATATTTTCAGGGGTTGTCATTATGTTGGTTTTTCAGGTTTTTTCTTGACTTTTGTGGTATAATCGATATTTGTAGAAGTGTTGTTCGCAAAATGAGCTTGAGTACTGTTCCTTCGATTTTCCCTTCGGTCGCGACCAGGGCTTCGGCTTTTTCAGGACAAGTTTGCGAAAATCCGATTATTGTTCTAAATCGGACTATTGTACTAAATAATATCAAAGGGCTAAGGTTGGTAAAGGGATGATGGATTCTGAAGAATCCGACAGGGGATCTCGCTGTGATACGCCGCGTCAGGCGAACAAACCCAAGGTGTTGTTTTTGCGGGGCAGTGGCAGGGCCGACAAATCCGATCTGCTGGAGACCCTCCGAAACAGCCTCTGTTTCGACATCTCTATAGCCCATAGTATGGACGAGGCTCTTGGTCTGCTTGAACAGCGCAGTTTTGACGCGGTACTTACCGACACGGCCGATTTTCTGCCACTCGAACGGGCCTCTGTTTCTGATCAGGCTCTTTCCATACTGAATAACATTGGCGAAGGAGTATGTATTGTTGACCGGGGTGGCACGGTTCTCTGGGCCAATTCCAAGATGGAAAGTTTCTCCGCCTCGGTCAAACAGGGTGTCTCTGAACGGGGCCGCCAGGCCTTCGACTTTTTCGACCGGCAGTATCGCGAATCCAATCAGAGTAGTGATGTACCGATCCGCTCCCGCAAGTATTCCTTTACGGACGAGCAATCGAACCGATACTTCGAGATGATTGTGAATCCGATGAAGGACGAACAGGGAAAACCTTCCCGGATTGCCACGGTTATCTGGGAGGACACCGCCAGCCGCAGATTGCAGCAGCGGATCGACGCCATTGACAAGGCCGGCCGTGAACTGGTCCGTCTCGAAGCCGAGACGTTAAGCGCAATGACCGTCGAGGAACGCATTAATCTGCTTCAGAATAAAATCATCCGTTACGCCCGCAAACTGCTACATTTCGATCATTTTGCCATTCGGTTGTTGAACCGCCGTACCAATCAGTTGGAGGTCCTTTTTGGTGTGGGGCTGCCCGGCGACACCCAGACCGAGGTCTTTGCGAACGTGGAGCACAACGGTATTTCCGGGTATGTTGCCGCAACAGGCCGCAGCTATATCTGCAACAACCCTTCAACTGACGCCCGCTATCTGCCCGGCCTGGACCGTGCTTGTTGCTCTCTGACCGTGCCCCTGCTTCTGCACGATAAGGTCATCGGCACATTAAACGTCGAAAGCGATAAGGAGCAGGCATTTATAGAGGATGATCGGCAGATGGCCGAAATATTCGGTCGTCATATTGCTATTGCCATGAATATCCTTGATCTGTTGGTGGTCGAGCGTTATCAAACCACCGGACAGGCCGCCGACGTCCTGAATCAACAGGTTTCCGAGCCGCTTGACGGTATTTTGACTAAAGCGTCTCTGTTGATGGAGGATTACATTGGGCATGATGATCTTCGCCATCGTCTTCAGGGGATTATCGACAATGTAGTGAATATGAAAGCGTCGCTGAAGGAAATCCGGAAGCAGCCGAAGGGAATTTTCGATGCTCACATCGGCAAAGATATTACCCCCGACCCTCAGCTTATCGCCCGACACATTCTGGTAGTGGATGACGAGGAGTCTATTCGCCGGACCATCGCCGACGTCATCTGCAAGTACGGTTGTACTGCCGATACTGCCCAGGACGGCCGTGAGGGCAAGGCCCTGCTCCGGCAGCGAACTTATGACCTGGTGATTTCGGATATAAAACTCCCTTATGCCAATGGGTATGAGATTTTTGCCGCCGCCCAGTCCCTTAGTAAGAGTATTCCGGTTATTCTCATGACCGGCTTTGGGTATGATCCCAACCATTCAATCGTTCGGGCCAATCGTGAAGGACTCGCAGCCGTGCTTTATAAACCATTTAAGGTGGAACAGCTTATGAATGAAATCTGCCGTGCCCTGAAAATATCGAAAGTGTAAATAAATTATGTATCAACATTTGTCGGAAACAGCCAAGGAAGTATTGAGACTTGCCGAAAGATTCGCCCAGCGCGAGCATAAGGAATACGTTGGAACTGAGCATGTATTGTTGGCGATTGTGGATCATGGACTTGGAGTAGGTGCCCAAGTACTGCAAAACTGCTCTATCTCCTCGGATATGGTAAAAGATCAGATAGCCCACCTTATCAAACGCTCTCTCGACGAAACCTGGGTACTGGGGCGACTGCCGGGCACACCGCATTTCAAGCAGGTAATTGCCCTTGCTATTGAGGAGGCTGAAAAGGTCAGGGATACAAAAGTAGGTACCGAGTATCTGCTCCTGGCACTGTTACGGGAAAAGGGCTGTATGGCTGAGCGGACCCTGCAGAATCTGGGGCTTTCCTTGAAAGTGGCACGAAAGGAAGTGGCACGCCTTCAGGGCCGTTCTGAACCGACTAACTAATTCTTATTGTGGAAAATGAGATATAGTGTGCCACGGCCGTATCGGCCGTGTTTTATCACGTTCTTTACGTAGTTTTCCAACTGGGTGCCGCCTTTCTGTATTTCAGAGAGGTGCTCCTGTATAATCCTCGAAGGGTGGCAGCCACTACAGTCCCGATAGAATCGGGACGAAAGTGGATGGTAGCTAAGTAGGGTGCGATGTATCGCACCATTTAATCTGCCCTGAAAGAGCCTGCCCCGAAGCCCTGAGCGCAGTCGAAGGGGCAGTCGAAGGCCCGAATGGGCGGAAATCCACTATTTAGCCCCCAGTTTTACTGTGGGTCAGTCTCGCCAAAAGTTCGAAAAACGGTACAAAAACGGCCCTCACGCTCCAAAATCGAGGGTGCAAAGGATTTTGGCACCGGCATCTTTTTTAGCGGGACTTCCTTTATATACTCATTCCAAATGAAAATGCCGGGTTAGCCAATTCGTAACTCGTTTAGTATTATCGATTTGCAAGTCGGGCAACACAACTAATTTATACCCGATGGGTATAAATCCACCATTTTTATGGATTTTTTCGATAAAATTTGATATTATGATGAATAGATATATAATATATTATGGAGAAACAGCATACCTGAACAGGCCCTCATAGTCGCGGGAAAGCCCACAAATGAGAGGCTTCCTTCCGTGCCGAATGGTTGTTATCCGCAAAGTCGCTATAGAGGGCGGATAAAACTGAACGTAAAACTGATACCTCCGCCAAAAGTACCGAACGACCATTAAAATATACGGCCCCAGCCTGACATTACGGTCGAGTTGAACTTTTGACGCCGGCGTCAAAACTCCCTTATAGAAATTAGTGTTTCTTAAAAGTTAAACTTGAATGAGGATTGCAAAAATGGCAAAAGCAGCCAAAACCGCCTGGGGAATTGACGTAGGCAACTGTACCCTTAAGGCTATCAAGCTCGGAATGGGAGACGAAGGTGCCGAAGTCCTCGATTTCGCGGTAATTGAACACAAAAAAATCCTCTCTCAGCCTGATGTTACAGCCCAGGAACGGAGTGAATTGATAACGGACGCCTTGCGTAAGTTCCTCGACGAACACGAAGTGGCCAATTCCGCCGTGGTGGTTTCAGTTCCGGGCCACAGCAGTTTCGCCAGGTTTATCAAGCTGCCTCCGGTGGAAAGCAAACGCATTCCCGAACTCGTTCGTTATGAAGCTATTCAGCAGATACCATTCGAGATTGAGGATGTTGAATGGGACTGGCAGACATTCCAAACACAGGATACCTCGGAGATTCTGGTGGGGATTTTTGCCATTAAGCGTGATTTGGTCCGGCAGGCACTTGAGCCTTTTTCGCAGGTCGGCTGTATGACAAACACCGTTCAGATGGCCCCTATGTCACTGTATAATTTCCTGCGGTACGACCAGAAGCACCTCCAGACCCCAGACGCGAAAGAAGCGATTGTAACACTCGACATCGGCGCCGAAAATACGGACCTGGTGATAGTAGATGGTATGCGTGTTTGGCAGCGGAGTATTCCAATTGGCGGCAACCAGTTCACCGCGGCTGTGCAAAAGGCTTTTAAGCTCAGCTTTACCAAGGCTGAGGCCATCAAACGCACCGCGCGAACCAGCAAGTACGCTCGGCAGATTTTTCAGGCTATGCGTTCGGTATTCGCCGATCTGGCCGCCGAGATACAGAGATCACTGGGGTTCTACAGCAGCGGCAACCGGAATGCGCAGTTCCGCGAAGTCATAGCGCTCGGTAACGCTATGAAATTACCAGGCCTGATTAAATTCCTGCAGCAGAGCCTTTCAATGCCGGTCAAACGGCTGGATAATTTCGAGTCTTTACAGTTGACCTCCGATGTCTCGGTCAGCCAGTTCGCCGCTCATTTGCCCACTATGGGGGTTGCTTACGGCTTGGCGCTGCAGGGCATCGGACAGGCCGCAATCACAAGTAATCTGCTGCCGCGCGAAGTCATCCGTCAGACCCAGTGGCAGCGTAAGAAACACTGGTTTGTCGCCGCGTGCGCTATTTTTGTGCTGGCCGGTATGATGTGTTTCTTTAAGAGTTACGCCCAGCATAAAGATATTATTTCCGACGCCACCTCCGAAAAACGATCAGGCATCACGCGAAGCGAAAAAACTGTTAATCAAAACAAATCTATGATGGGCAAATATCAGGGCGAAATACAGACTGCCAAGGCCGAGATTGACCGTAACGCCAAGCTCTATGGTTCACGAAATCTTATCCCGACGATTATCCAGGCAATGCAGGAGACTTTGCCTAACGCGAAAAATAATCCCGAACAGCAACAACTTTACAAGGCCTTTATTGACGGCGATCCCAAAGCAGTCAGAGCAGCCGTAAAACGCTCTTTGCGTGAACAGGTTTTCATTCATAGTATGCAGATTGTTTATACTGATAATATCAACCAGGAATTCGATCTGATTGCCAAGAAAAGCGCCGTTCGCGCCAGCGGCGGCGCGAGGGGTGGAGCGATCGGCGGCGGACTGGAAATGGGCGGACTGGAAATGGGCGGCCCTGAAATGTTTAAAATGATGCCCTCTCCGTTTAGTCCTATGGGTGGCCCGCAGCGAGGCGGAGGTGGTAGAAGAGCCTCCAGAGGCACGGGCTCTGACAAGGATGCCGAGCCACTCGAGGCCGTTCCGGGTTTTGTTGTGATTCTCGAAGGCTCCACCACAAATAAGGATGAATTGAGTTTTCTTTATCCGCCCGAAGTGGGTGTTGATCGTCAAAAATGGGGATTCTTCAACCGGCTCGAATATCTGGGGCGTGCCGACCAGAATATTCTTGCTCAACCGGAAAAAGGGCAGGAATCTTCCGGCGCTTTTGCTGAGCCGAAGAAATCCTCACCGGCTAAACCCGCGGTCAATGTCCCTTCAAATGACTTTCAGCAGGCCGACAGCGAAGCGGCTGCGAAACTACCATTCGAAACGTATATCGCCCCGGGCGACCGGAAGTTCTCCTTCGATACCTCGGAAGGCGGATGGGTTAGCGGCAGCCCCCAAACCGATCAGCCGCTTGGCATAGGCATAACAAAGCCTGAGGAGACGGTGGCTTCCAGTATCGGTTCCACCTTCGGTTCGAGAAGAACCACATCTGCCGGCAGGCGGACAACGGTAAATC
>DAOWIP010000468.1 GCA_030640865.1 Sedimentisphaerales bacterium
GACGAGAAAAATAGTTCGGGGCCCCGGCTGGAAAATTTACCCCCCCGTACCCAAATTTGTCCAGCCGCCCAAACGATTTTTCTCTCGGTTCCACCCAGAAATCAACTGTTGTGATGTCGGGCAATGTTGCACTTATTACTTGAAACTACATCATGATTTATCCTGTAAATCCTGTCAAAAATACAAATTCCTATACGATTAAATTATTGACATTCGTTCAATTATCCGGGAGAATACAAAAGTGAGTGCCCGTGAGCATGTGTTCAATAATTAGGTTTATGTTACAGGTTTACTTATAGACAAAAGGAGAATACAAAATCGCTGATTTTTTATTGGGAATTGATTACGGCACAGGTGGCGCCAAAGCTGTCGTTATAGATGGTCAGGGCGAAGTACTCGGCTATGCTTTTGAGGAATATCCGATCATCACATCGCATCCCGGTTGGTCTGAGCATGACCCGTATAGATATTGGCAGATTGCCTGCCGTATTATTCGTAAAACGGTTACGGACGCGGGAATCGCTGCCGATGAGATACGGGGAATCGCTGTGTCCTCCGCTTTACCGTCTCTCGTTATGGTGGACAAGAACCACGAACCCATCCACAACGCCTACAATCTTATGGACAGACGGGCTACAGAAGAGGTTCAATGGCTTAAGGATAACATCGGCGAAGACCGTATCTTTGAGATTTCCAAAAACCGCCTGGACGATCACCCTGTGATTGTCAATCTCATGTGGGAAAAACACAACCGCCCTGATTCTTTCAGGAAAATCCATAAGGCACTGGCGATTGACGGATTTATAACAATGCGTCTGACGGGGCAATTTACCTGTCATTATTCCGGGGCCGCGTTCTATGGTGTCGCTTATAATCTGCTGGAGCGGCATTTTGATGAGGATGTCCTGAAAGAAATCGGGATTCCAGGGAACATCCTTCCTGAACTGTATCCGTGTAACGCCATCATCGGAGAGGTTACCGCGCAGGCAGCGGAAGAAACAGGCTTGTCCGCCGGCATCCCGGTAGCCGCCGGCCAGGCTGACTGCAACGCCGGCTGGGTCGGAGCCGGGGCCATCGAGATAGGCGATATACAGATGAATCTGGGTACCTGCGGTAACTTTGGTATTATTCATCGCGGGGCCGAGTTTCATAACAGTATGATATCCTTCAGCTACACCACCGACTCAAAAAATACCTATATAACTGTTCCCACAACCACGACCGGGGGACAGCTGATCCGCTATATGAGAGATAATTTTTATATCGCTGAAAAAAAACAGGAACAGCAAACCGGCATCGACACTTATGATCTGATCAACAGGGAAGCGGAAAATATCCCCGCCGGCAGTGAGGGCCTGGTCGTACTGCCGTTTCTGATGGGAGAAAGAACGCCAATCTGGGATGTCTATGCGCGAGGCACAATATTCGGTCTCTCAATGAATCATACTCGCGGCCATGTAATCAAGGCTATGATGGAATCGGTGGCTTATGCGCTATACGACTCGTTCCTGCTGATTGAAGAAGACAAATGGAAAATTAATACACCTATTGTACTGAACGAAGGCGGCGCTAAAAGCGTTCTGTGGCGCAAGATAATCACGGATGTATTTAACGTCCCGACAGTACTGGTTAAGCGGCGTATCGGAGCTCCCTATGGCGACGCGATACTGGCCGGGGTAGCGTCGGGAGTATTCAGGGACTTTTCCGTTGCCCGTGACTGGGCGGAATATATCGAGCCTATGGAGCCTGATGCCGCCAATCATAAAATCTATACTGAATATTTCGACTTGTATAAAACACTTTACAGCCATGTAAAGCAGGACTTCAGGAAACTCGCCGAGTTGAGAATGAAAAAGTAGTATAAACCTTCGTCAAACATGTTGGAGTAAATTGTGGAATTTGTCAAAAAGCTTAAGCGAAGAGAAGAAGAAGGTAATCCCATAACTGTCGGCATCGTCGGCTGCGGCCAGATGGGATCGGGCCTGGCTCATACCATAAACAATGTTATCGGAATGTCTGTAACCGCGATAGCCGATATTGCTACGGAACGGGCCATACAGACTTTTATGGATATGGGCTGTAGTCGGGACGATATTGTTGTTACGGATAAAATCGGCACCGCTCAGGACGCCGTCAGGAAACGCAAAGTCATTGTTACCTCTGACGCCATACTTTTAACGCAACTGGAAGCAATTGAAGCCAATGTGGAAGCGACCGGCGTAACGGACATCGGCGCCGCCGTCGCGATATCTTCCATCGAAAACAAAAAACCGATTATTATGCTGAATGTCGAAACGGATGTTACTGTGGGCGCCTATTTAAACCACATCGCGAGAAAACAGGGATCGTTATATACTGTCGCATCCGGTGATGAACCAGGCGTCTGTAAAATGCTTTATGAACAGGCGGTACTAATGGGTTTTGAGGTCGTCTGCCTGGGAAAATGCAAAAACAACCCTGTTAACGTTGAGGCTACTCCGGAAATGTGTATCGAGGAGGCGAAGTCCAAGAATATGAACCCCAAGATGCTGGCCTCTTTTATCGACGGCACAAAAACCATGGTGGAAATGACTGCCGTCTCTAATGCCACCGGCCTGCTTCCTGATGTACCCGGCATGCGCGGCCCAAAGGTTGAGCTTGATGATTTGACCGCAAATTTCATCCCCAAAAAAGACGGCGGCATCTTTACACATCGCGGTACCGTTGAATATTCCACCGGCAGCTTTGCCCCCGGAGTTTTTGCCATTGTGTATTCGGATGATCCACATATCAGAAAAGATATGAAGTTTATTACCCACGCTGACGGGCCTTATTACCTGCACTTCCGTCCCTATCATCTTTGTGATATTGAGACCCCGCAATCCATCGCCGAGGCGGTACTACTGAATGAAGTTACGGTAACGGCTGAGAATATGAACTCGGAGGTCGTCGCTGTAGCCAAACGCAACTTGAAAGCCGGGGAAAAAGTGGCCGGAATTGGTAGTGCCGATATGTATGGAAAAATCTATACTTATAAGCAAGCCGTATTAAACAAAGCCATACCTCTCGGAATCGCCGCCAACGGCATTGTCAACAGCGATATTCCCAAAGGCAGTATTTTGACGCGGGACAACTTCGCTCCGGACACCAATACTGTTGTCTATCGCATGAGAGAGAAACAGGATGTCTTGATAAATTCGATTTGAAATAAGTTAACCGCCTTCGACGGAACTTTTTTGCCACAGAGAACACCGAGTTCACGGCGCGGCCTTCGGCCGCAACCAAAATGTCCAAAAGGTTATTGGAAAAGTGTAGTTGACATACTTAATTTGCTTTCACCTGAAAGTAAAGTATGAGTAAAAATAAAAAAAGTAAAATTCTCCACCCCGAAAAAGAGTATTTTTTCTCGGCCTTTCCCGACATAGTGATTGTCAGCGAACGAATGATAAGATACGAAGATAACATAAAGTTGGCGTGGCTTAAATTGGACTGCAAGGTGTTGTCTCGTAAGAAGTTACAATAAATTGGAAAAATAAACGCGCATAAAAAACAAAGATTTACAAGATAGTATTACAAAGATTTATAATTTTTCTTCTTTGAGTTCCCTGATACCTCTGTGGCTAATACAAATTACTATACAATCAAGTTCAATAACAAAAGCAGGATTACGAATAATGAAAGCCGTGCTCGTAAAAGCACCGATGGATTTCGCGGTAACTGATGTCCCTGTTCCTGAATGCCCGGACAAGGGTCTTTTGCTGAAGGTATATGCCTGTGGGCTTTGCGGTTCAGATTTGCGCACGTTGCGCAGAGGCCACCATAGGGTAACCCTTCCCTGGATAATTGGTCATGAGGTCAGCGGAACCGTCGCGCAAACCGGCGATTCCTATACCGGCCCATGGGAATGTGGTGATATGTTATCCGTTGCTCCGCTGGTGTTTTGTGGTAAATGCCGCTTTTGCCGCCAAAAACGTTATGAGCTTTGTGAAAACTATCGTGAAATAGCCCAAGTATGGCCCGGAGGCTTTGCCGAATATATAGCCGTCCCGGAAGAGGCAATCTCGTTGGGTACTATTCAGCGGGTGCCCGAAAACCTCGATCCCGCTATCGCCGCTGTGGCCGAGCCTGTTTCTTCATGTGTGCACGCCCAGGAAAAAGGAGGCATTGCTCCGGGCGAGACAGTGGTGGTAATGGGCGCCGGTCCTATTGGATGCGTTCATATCAACCTGGCCCGCGTCAGGGGCGCGGAAACGATAATAGCCGTTGACATCAACGAATACCGCCTGAAACTCTGCCGGGACTATCAGCCCGATCATATCGTCAACGCCGCCAAAACAGACCCCGTCGAGCGCATCAGACAATTGACTGACGGCAGGGGAGCGGACGTAATTATTACAGCCAACCCTGCGCCGTCCGCGCAGGTGCAGGCAGTGGAGATGGCTGCTAAAGCCGCTCGCATACTGCTTTTCGGCGGTCTGCCTGCCGACCAATGCTGCCCGCGGATCAACACTAATCTGATTCATTACAATGCGCTGCACCTGATTGGCACCGCGATTTTTGCCCCGCGGCATCACATAGAGGCATTGAATCTTTTGGCCGAGGGGAAGATCAACGGTGAAAAGTTCATCACTCATCGATTCCCTTTATCGGATTTTAAAAACGGTGTAAAACTGGCTATGGAAGGTAAGGTACGAAAAGCCGTCTTTTTACCCTAACGAAAAGGTAGTAGTATAATGCGGGAACGACAAAAACCAGCACCCTTTCCGATCGGGGAAGTGGCGCAAATCTGTTTAATTGTCAAGGACCTTGATAAAGCGGTGGAGAATTACTGGAATATTTTTGGTATTGGCCCCTGGCATTTTTACACTTACGGCAAACCGCTGGTCAAAAGGATGACACGGAACGGCAAACCCTGCGAATATAAAATGCGTGTGGCTCTGTCTAACATAGGCCCTCTTCGTATCGAGTTAATAGAGCCTTTGGAAGGCGATACGGTTTACAGTGAATTTGTCGAGCGGCACGGTTATGGCGTCCATCATCTTGGCATTTTAACCGACAATATGTCAGAGTCCCTGGAAGAAGCTCGCCGGGCCGGCTTCACAATGACCCAGGACGGAGCCGGTTTCGGTCCTGACGACGACGGCCACTATGCCTA
>DAOWIP010000576.1 GCA_030640865.1 Sedimentisphaerales bacterium
AATCGCCGACCAGAAACATATATTTCCCTAACTCCGGCTCATCCGGATAGCGGTCAATTGCTTCGATAAGCATGGTTATAGCTTGTGGATAATTTTTGTTGTTGTAATAAAGCTCACCCAATTCGAATAACGCTTCCCGGAACACATTAGCAAGCGGACGCAGCGCAACATCCTCCAGCACCGATATCAGCAGATATTCCGCCTTTTTATTATCCGGTTCCTCTTTCACCAGATAACAGTGTGCCATAGGTACGATACTCTGCATAGCCGCGGGCGAACGGGGATGTTTTTCCCGTAGGGCTTGATAATAGCTGATCGCCTGAGCGAACTCACCCAGGGCCTGATGGGCCTGGGCCAGATAATACATCGCACGAGGCCAGCGGGATTTGCCCTCGCACTGATCGACGAAACGCCGCCATACATCTATTGCCTTGCGGGAGTTGCCTGCCTTATCGTAACAGGTAGCCGCAAACCAGAGGCTGTCTCCGTATAATTCATCCTTACTCACCGCAAGCAGGGCAACCCGCAGAAATTGCTCTGCCGACTGCTCAAAATGTTTCGTTATCAGTTCCTGCTGCTGTCGGAGCCATTGTTCGTCGTCCGCGCTTTGCGTATCGAGAGCCACTCGCTGGTCCTGCTTCATATCGCGAAGCATATCCTCTGCCAACTCTAAATGGACTCGGGCAAATCTGTCTGCCGCCCGCAAATCGTTCTTTGCGGCAATCTGCTGCTCAATCTCCAGAAACGGCAACGCCAGAGCGTACTGATTGAATAATGCCAGATTATCGGCTAATTGAACAAGGCTGTCCTGAACCTTACTTGGGTTGACTGCCCGATTGGGACCGTTATTTTTGAGCAGTTTGACTGCTTCCTGATAGAGAGCGACAGCCTCGTCATATCTTTGTTGTAGTGCGGCACACTCCGCCAGCCCCAACTTTCCAGCTACGTACCAGTCTTTGCCCAACTGGGTAGCCACTACACATTTGTAAAATCCCCGGGCGTCATGATCGCGGTATTGTTCATAATTTATTTTACCCAACTCCAGGGCCACCTGAGCGTACGTATCGCCCCGATCTGTCATTCGATTGAGAAGTTCACGTAAGATGAGATCGGCTTCATCGGCTTGACCGGAATGGCGCAGGGCTTTGCCGCGTAGTAACACTAACTCATCGCCATAAGCCGAGTTCCGTAGGCTCTCGCCGGCGGCATTGAGTATCGTCATCGCCTCGTCTTCATTCCCCTGGTCAATCAGCACTTCGGCTTTGCGCACAAACGCCCAGGCCTTGTCGTCCGCACTTGATTCGGTACTCTTTAAGAGTCCTTCCAGATGGGTCAGTGATTTTTCGAGATACCCTTTAGGCCGTGCCCTCATATACATCTGTACTAATGAGCGGTGTAGCGGAGGATTAAATTTGTCACTGACCTCAATTGCCTTGTTCAGTACGACGATAGCTTTTTCTGTATCGTTCAGGCCCCAACAGGCCAGACTGACATCATAGTACAGTTCTGCTGAAGCCGGGCCATTGGGATCGATCCAGTTGCGGTGTAAGGCCTCGCGATAGTCTTTGATAATGTTTTCGTAATTGACCTTGGCGCTACGACTCTGATAGAGGTCCAGTCCTAACTCATGGCGATGTTTCAATTCCTTTACACGTGTCTGAGCGACTAGGCCATGTATGTATCCGAGTTGTTCTTCGGTCTCTGTATTACGCCTTACCTGTTCGGCAGCGGCATAAAAATCATGAAACAGATTCTCTTCTGCCAACAGATTCAGTCCTTCGAGTTGCTTCTCAAAGCTGATCTGTTTTTCTTTCGGCCGCAGTTGCCAGAGCACACCTGCGAACGTAACCATTGACACCGCGAAAAGCGGTATCTGCCACTGCCCTGACAGCGCCTGGCGGAGGGTCAACTTAGATTCCGGCGATTTTCCCATTTACCTATACTACTTCTACTACTACTTCGGCCTTACACCGCGACAACAACTGTGGGTCTTGAAAATCCAAACGACAAAAAAGTGTCTGTTCACACTTACTCTTCTGGTCCCCTGAAGAAACGTTCTCGGTCTAATATCAGGCGGATTTCCCTGAGGGTTTTGGTCTTTTTTAGTTCTTCTATGCGGGCCAGGGTATAAAAAACTGATTCGGAATAGAGTCGATGTCCCCCTTCGGTGCGTTCTGTTTCGCTTATCAACCCCATAATCGTGTAATTGTGAACTGTCTGGCGTGACAGTCCACTGAACCGAATCACTTCTCCGATGCGAAACTGCTTGACTGGCGGATTATTTCTTAATCTTTCTGCTAAATTACTCATACTACCCATATTAGTTCCGATAAATAAAATGTACTTTACATTTTGTAAAATATAACATAAAGACTGAGAAGTCAAATTTTTTCTTCAATTTTTCTTAATTTTTTCACGATTTGTTCTTTATTTACGCCGATAAACCGACTGACGAGGATAAACGCTACTTTAACGAAGACTTAACAGCACTCAACATATTGTGTGCCGCAATGGAACATACCCAACATAATGAACCCTCAGGAAAATCCAAAAAATCGCGACCTTATTCAGGAAAATCGAATTCTTGCTGAAAATATCTCCATTTTGCAGCAGAAACTCTATAAAATCGGTAACAATCTGAACATCCAGGAAAAAATAATCGAAAAAATTAACCAAATCAGCCAACTTTCAAGACAAATCAACTGTCTTGACCTGGAAATGATTGCTTCTGTCTGTATTGAGCAGATACCCCGCTTAATCTCCGCAAGATTCGCCTCCCTCTATACTTATGACTCTCAAAAGGAAGTGCTGCACCTGCTGCAACACAATCATCCTTATTCTATTGCCAAGGTATTCGTTTTGGCGGAACATGCCCAGTTGCCGATGAGCGTGGCGATACGGGAAAAACGACTGCTGCTGATCAAGGATTTTTCGGAATGGGAGTGCCGGAAGAAAACAACCATAACCCGCCTGTTTGCCCGCAATTATAATTCAAATAGCTGCATCATCGCACCACTTATGAGCGATCAGAAGATTCTGGGCATTCTGAACCTGGCGGATAAAATTGACAGCAACACATTTGACACTAACACCGACCTTCCACCCGTACAACTACTGTGCGAAATCATCGGCTCAGCTATGTCCAACATAGAATTGTACGAAGAAGTACAAAAGCGGGCCCTTACCGACGGTATGACCAACCTCTTAAACCATCGCGCGTTTTACGATGTGCTCGACAAAGAAGTCAACCGTACCCAGCGCTATGGGAATAATCTGTCCTTGTTAATAATCGACATGGACTCTCTCAAACAGGTAAACGATCGCCACGGCCACCGTGCCGGAGACGCGGTTCTGCTCCACGTTACCGAACAAATTGTAGCCTGTATCCGTGACGCCGACGTGGCGGCCCGCTACGGCGGGGATGAATTCGCGATTATCCTGCCCAATACGAGCCTTTCCGACGCCATGCACGTGGCCGAACGTATGGTAAAAAACATCTCACAAAAACCGGTACATATTGACAACAGAAAACTTAACGTTTCCGTCAGTATCGGACTGGGCCAATACCACCAAGACCAATCCATCGAAGATTTCATGAACGAAACGGACGCGGCTATGTTTAACGCGAAAACCGCCGGCAAAAATCGGGTCCACGTTTGTGAATAATACCCCTCTTGCAATTCCTCGTTAAATAGCCATAATAATCGTTATGCCTGAATCACACGAGGACAATCTGAAAAATCTTACCGAAATTCGACGAGCGTGCCAGCAGGCTCAGACACTCCGCGACCAGTTGGCGGCGGAATATCTGCGACTCGAAGAGGAATATATCGATCGTCCCAAAACACAAGGTATCAACTCCGAACGGCGTGAACAGGGACGGGAAGCGATGCGCAAGGCCATTGCCGCCGCCGACCGCGCCATCGCCAGTATCGACCAGGCCCTGAGAGAAATGGAACAGATAAAAGAGTAGAAGAGTGGATGAGTGAACGAGTAGAAGAGGAGAAGGGGGAAAGTGTGAAAAGTGGGAAAGGGGATAAAAAGGAAAAGAAGAATTGAACGTCCAACATTCAATCCGCCTGCGGCGGATCGAATCAAAGAAATATCGAACACTTGACATAAGTCAGAGTAAATGGCGGGCACGGCCCGGGCTAACCACCAAGATCGTGAAGGGTGCGGAAAAATAGAACACGGATGAAACAGATTCGACGGATTATCGCGGATTTTAATTGCCGCAAAAAAAAACCAACTCGAATATCGGGTTATAGCAGTAAAAAAACAGGCGAGACGCAAAGAAGAAAAATTTGCCACAGAGAACACAGAGGATCGTGCCATAGGCAGATTCGCTTGTGGCGAACACAGAGAAATTAAGATTTAATAGCCACGAAAAAGCACAAAAAAAGTTAGCCACGAATGGACACGAATCGGCACGAATAAATAAAAGAGAAGAAGAATTCAGAAGCCA
>DAOWIP010000083.1 GCA_030640865.1 Sedimentisphaerales bacterium
ACTTCCGGGTCGGCGTCATATTCAGCCAATTTTGCACGGGCCTTGTAATCATAAGCCACCCCGTCGGCCCCATATACTTCACGGGCGATTTTTTCTATCCGTTGTTTATGTGGCGTATTAAGATCATACAGAAAGTGAAATTTATTTGGCTTCTCGCATGCGGCCTCAACAGCTTCGGCCAACTCTCGTGCGCCGTCTCCGCCTTTGAGCCAGTGTTCTGAAACTGCTGCTACTGTGTCATACTGTTCGGCTGTTTTTCGTACTATTTCGATTTCCGCTGGTGTATCGGTATGAAAGTTATTTATACAGACAACGGGACAGACGCCGCTTTTTTTAACGGTTTCGATATGTGCGATAAGATTTTCGCAGCCCTTTTCGACCAGTTCCAGGTTTTCTTTGGTATAGTTTTCGTCTAATGTCAGTCCCGGCTTGACGTCTGGTCCGCCGCCGTGCATTTTGAGTGCTCGGATCGTCGCGACGATGACAACGGCATCCGGTTTCAACTGCGAATAGCGGCATTTAAGATTCCAGAACTTTTCATAGCCGATGTCGGCCCCGAATCCGCTTTCGGTTACTACATAGTCATTAAGTTTCAGTGCCACTTTATCGGCTATGACGGAGCTTTGTCCGATTGCGATGTTTGCGAAGGGGCCTGCGTGTACGAATACAGGTTGTCCTTCGATAGTCTGGACGAGATTGGGATGGATGGCGCTTACCAACCAGGCCGTCATAGCTCCATCGACTTCAAGGTCGGCGGCGGTTACTTCATTGCCTTTTTTATCATAGGCGATCACCATTTTCGCGATTCGGCTGCGCATATCCGCCAGGTCATTGGCCACCGCCAGAATCGCCATTAGTTCGCTTGAAACGGTAATCTGAAAGCCCGATTCCATTTCGTAACCGTCCATTTTACCGCCTTTGCCGATAGTGATATTTCGCAGTGCTTGTGCGCAGAAATCAATAGCCCACTTCATTTGCACTTTTTCGGGATCGATATCGAGTCGTTTGAGATTTCGCTTGGCCAATATGGCGTCATCATAGTTTGCTTCATGTTGCATTCGGCTGGTCAGAGCGATCATCCCCAGATTGTGAGCGTTGGTTATCGCGTCTATATCGCCTGTAAGTCCCATTGAGAACGGGGTTAACGGAATACATTGTGCCAGTCCACCGCCGGCGGCCGAGCCTTTGATATTGAAGGTCGGTCCGCCACTTGGCTGACGAATTGTTCCGGCCACCTTTTTGCCGAGTCGGCCCAGCCCCTGAACCAGGCCCATCGTAGTCGTTGTCTTGCCTTCACCCAACGGTGTCGGCGTGATAGCGGTAACGTCTATGTACTTACCCTGCGGTACTTTACGTAAACGCTCAAGCACTTTAGGCGAATCGACTTTGCCAAGATAATTGCCCATTGGTATCAACTCATCCTCACAAAGACCCAATTCGTCGGCTAACTTCCACACACTTTTCATACTTCGTTCAGCCGTTTGGGCTATCTGCCAGTCCGGCATCGTGAGCGGGTCCATCTGATCACGCGAAAAACCCAAACTTGCTTTAGATTGCGACATAGTCATAACTATCCTCACTTAAATAAGTTACTGGTTTATATAATATACCATAACATAAATATTACCAGTAATTATGTGATATAAATCACATTTATCTTGAGTTTTGGAATAAAATTTCAACAATAACAGTGATGGCTACTACAACCGAAATTGAGGCGTTTCTGCGTGATATCTGGGCATTTAAGCTGCTGGAACCAGAGCAAGTGCACTCGCTTGTCCGTTTGGTAAGAGTGCGAAAACTGGCAGCGGAAGAGGTCCTGTGGCTTCAGGGACAAAACGTAAGTCATTTTATAATAGTGTTTAACGGAAGATTACGCACAGTCCGCAGCTCCAGCAGCGGCGCGGAAAAGAAGCTCAGTACCCTTGGCCGTGGGCGACATTTCGGCCTGGCAGAAATGATTACCGGTGTCCGTAGTACCGTAACACTCATAGCCGATATGCCCAGCACTATTCTGGTGATCGACCGTAAGTCTCTTCGTAACAAACTGTTAAGTGACGTGGAAATCTGCTATCGGCTGATGCAAACGATGGCACATGCAATTTTTGACCTTACGGGGGAACTGGAAAGGACCAGTTTTGAAAACGTTCACACTCGGCTGGCTCGACTACTGCTGAAAAAACATCACCATAACTCCAGTTCACAAAGTGGGTTAAGCGAAGATAAATGTAAAATATCATTAACTCACGAGGGACTGGCTGTACTGTTAGGCGTCAGCCGAGAGACCGTATCACGAGTTATTTCCGATTTCCGCCGTCGGGGACTAATAAAGACCGCCTATCGCAGTATTACTATCATAAATACTGATGGGCTAAAGAGATATATTGAAGACTACGAAGAAGAATAAAATTGTTGTTGTGTGGAAAAATATGTGGGGATAGGGGCTGGGGCGTTGACATAAGTCTTTATTTTTCGTTCTGGTGAAATTGATATAAGTCTTTATTTTCTGTGTAAAATCAGCAGTGTTTTCTACCACTTTGGGGTAGTTAGAATATAACGATTAGGGGGAATGGGTAAGGAAAAATGGCTCTGGTAGGCCCAAAAAACCGCAAATTTTTAACCATTTTCGATACTTTTCGCATAATATTTTCCAAGACTCGCGATCTTTTTAGCGTTTTCTAGCGAAAGTTTGCGGGGCAAAATGTTAATATAGGGAAGCTAAAGAAAATATAAAATATAAAATAGACAATAGTAAATTGAAGAAACCAGAGTTCAGAAAATTGGTAAACTCGGATTTTTTTTAGCCACAAAAAAGCACGGCGCTGCCTTCGGCCGCAACCAAAATAATTGGCTCTCATCCAATACAGTTGTTTAAGGAAGAAAGAAGTACAAGATTGTATTACAAAAGGCACAAAAATAATTATTGCCACGAAGGGTATTAAGGAGAAGTCAGAAGTCAGAAGTCAGAAATCAGAAGACAGAAGAAAAGAGAAGAGAAGAAATTGAACAGAAGAGAGCGAAGGAAGCGAAGAAGAAAATTATAGACACTGGTTCACACTGGTCCGCCAGAGGCGGACCGATCAGAAAAAACTATGATCAAGAACAAAAAGAGGAAAGTTTAGACGTTGCAAAATCGGAAAATCGATGACAGAATAAAGCATACAAAAAACATCGTTCCTCCTTCGGCGGAAAGGTGACACACGGGAGATTTATTATTACAAAGAGCGGGCGGCGAGCAGTGATCATCGAACAAGATTTCGGGCACCTCATGAAATAATATCTGATAAGCAAGGCTCATTCATCAACCGAATCGTTTCTCCAAGTGCCAAAACAATTTTCTGGTAGTGGGTTATATCTTCGTAGGAAAGTTTCCTCTCCCGTCTGTCTTTGAGCCATTTTTCACAGACCTGATAGCCGCCGATGTGAAACTCATAGACATCCGGCTTTACGCCTTCAAAATACTGGTCTGCGTTTATATAAACTTTTCCCTTCTGCGGCCTGTCGGCATGAACAACGTATTTGGGGTAGCCCTTTTCAACTATACCCGAACCTTCGATATCAAAGTCAGTCCAATTATCCTGATCTTCTAATATGTCAGCTTCCATCAGGTGCAGCTTGACAAGTTTCTCGCCGGTTGCGCAAAGCTTACGAAATAGTACTTTGCCTTCAGGCATCGGCACGCGGGGGAAATCAATTTTCAAGAACTCCGCATACCTTTTGCGATACTCAGGAGAATGAAACACCGCGTAAATATAATGAAAGACATCTTCTGGGCCGAACGTCCCTTGTACCGCCGCCATCTTGGCGGCACTGTTTTCTCCTGTCGGCGAGATGCTGGCGGCACTATTTCCTTCTGCCGGCGAGATGCTGGCGGCACTATTTCCTTCTGCCGGCGAGATGCTGGCGGCACTGTTTCCTTCTGCCGGCGAGATGCTGGCGGCACTGTTTCCTACTGCCGGCAGGATGCCGGCGGTACTTTTTATGCACACCCATTTCCAATCGGCCAAACCAGCCTTTCGGGGATTTTCTTGTACATACTGTATCGTGTGATAAAACTCGTCTTCGTTTCGTATCAGATGATCATAATACTCACGCTGCCAGAAAACCCCATGGCGACTTAAAAGCCTGTTCGCTTTGTTAGCGGCATATGACTTCCAACTATGCAATATCTTGCTCAACTCATATCCGGCTAAAGGCTCGACGACTACGTGTACATGATTAGGCATAATACACCAGGCGTATAATCGATATCGTTTTTCGTCGAAGTGAGATAAGCTTTTGGCTATCATTTCGGCTATTTCAGGTCGTTGTAGATAACATTGGCCCTTACCCGAATCGAGATAGGTTTCGATGCGGTCGGAATAAAGTTGTTTTAAACGATTGGTTTCCGCTTCCGTCAACTCTCGTTTGAGTTGTTGGGCTCTTTGTATAATATCGTCTCTTTCCTTTTGGTAAGCGGCTAAAACTTTTTTCGGTAACGAATCCGCCGACCGGAAGGTTACATGATATATTCCACCTCTCTTCTCCCAGTGCGGCAGATACCCCCGATCACGCCATCTCAATCCCCGTGCCCCCGTTTGTACCGCCGCCATCTTGGCGGCACTATTTCCTACTGCCGGCGAGACACCGGCGGCACTGTTTCCTACTGCCGGCAGGATGCCGGCGGTACTATTTTCTCCTGCCGGCGAGACGCCGGCGGTACCCAAATCACCTTTGCCATCGCTGACAAACTTCAGCTTTATATTCCCCGCCAATTTATCCACAAACTCCGGAGAAAGATTCGGAATTCGACCACCCTTGTCCTCCGGCCAATGTAAATGTTCAAAAAGACCGTTCTTCTCTCCTTTGCGGTAAAGATAAAGGGGAAAAAGACAATTTACTTCTTTCAATGAAACACTATGATGCTGAATCATTTCCCTGGTACAAATTATATGTTCCCAGCCACGTTTTATTTCTACGGATCGAGTTGCGCCAAATCCTAAATTCTCCCCCGCCAGCATGTGATGCATAACTCTATCACGAGTCCTCCAGACAACAGAAGGATGATAAAATATGTATCTTTCATCAAAGGGGCGGTAATGTATCTTTTTCAGGCAACCAGTAAATTTCGGATTAGTTTTTGAATATTCGGCAAGTTCCTTTCGGGCAATGCCGACGCGCCAGGCGTAATTTTCAGACAGCTTGTATTTGTCTTGTATTTCCCTGTCTGATTTGTCTAAATCACAGAAATCGCGAATCCTGTTAAGCAATGGTTTTTTATCAAAATCTATAGCGAATTTATCTCTTGCGGTTACGATTCCCGTAACGTTTACAGGGAATATGTCGTTGATTTTAGTAAAGTTTTCGTATTCCTTTCTGCCTGATTCGTCCCTCCTGACGAAGAAATAATACGGGGAATTGGGCGACAGCTCATTCCAGGCTGTGGTTTTGATATCATTTTTTGTCAGCCATTCATATTTACCTTTTCGCAGGCCGTATAAATCCGCATGATATACTTTAGCAGGCGCGCCGTTATCTTTTTTCTTTACGAAAATACCGATACTTACACCTTGCTGTATATCAAAGACATTTTTATCAGGTGAGCCGTCCGGACAGGTCTCTTTTTTCTTGGTGCTTCCGTGCAGATCTAAAACGTATATCTCATCGAAAGTCTGCATCAGACTTTGGCGCATCCCCCTGAAGGTCGGATTATCGAGATAGCCGTGATTAGTTATAAAAGCCAATATACCGAAACCTGTCTGTTCAATTTTCAATTGGCCGAAGCGAATAAACTTTACATAATCATCCTGCAGCCAGACCTTCTTTTCGCCAAGAGGCTGTCCGTCAATTTCATAATAGCTTTGAGCACCGTTTTTACCCGGAAGTTTATTCTTTAATAACCGATCTATCCATTTATTCATATTCGCGGACAATCCCGCATAAGGCGGATTGCCGGTAACGACCATAATGGGCAGGTCTTTTTTGATCTTGTTTGCCGCCCTTGCCTCCTGGCTGAGATATTGAGCGAAAAGGGTACGAGAAGTTTCCTCTGCCTCCTCTAATGTATTGGTAAGATATATCCCCAATCTCTCATCGCCGGCAAAGTCGTAGCCGGTCTCGGCCAGTTGAAGACCCAGTTTCATGTGGGCAACGGCATAAGGAGACATCATAAGCTCAAAGCCGAACAATCTCGGCAAAAGATGATTTTTGACATAATCCGACCATGTGCCTTTTTGGCGTTTGAATTTCCGGTGAATCTGCTCAATCACTTCAAATAGAAACGTACCTGTTCCGACCGCCGGGTCAAGTATCAGACATCGATGTATCGCGGACGTTGCGTCCGTAGTTTCTACTGATGCAGGCGAGACGCCCGCGGTACTATTTCCTCCTGCCGGCAAGATGCCAGCGGTACTATTTCCTCCTGCCGGTAAGATGCCAGGGGTACTATTTCCTCCTGCCGGCAAGATGCCGGCGGTACTGCCTTGTGCCGGAATTTTTATCTTTGACTTGTCCGCCAACCCTTGCTTTAAGCCAAATTTCTCCTTCAATAAAATATCGACGCTGCGGACAATGTAGCTTACCACTTCATCGGGAGTATAGTACACACCTCTTGCTTTTTTGAGCTTCGGGTTATATTGAGCGAGGAAAGTTTCATAGAAATGAACCACCGGGTCCCTGCGTTTTTTGCGTCTGGCAAATTCGCGAAGTATCACCCCCATATCCGCCTGTCTTAACAGTTCCACCAGGTCATCCACCAGCCAGACAATCCTGTCATCCAATTTCGGGCCGGCAATATCGCCGAAGATATCACGGAAAAACGGATTGGTCTTCGGCAACAGATAGGCAGCGTGCTCTCTGGTTAATTCTCCGGCCCTGTCGTCCATACCGTGAAAAGAAGCGTATTTGTCCCTGCCGAAGATTGTCATATCATCAATATGACATCGCGCACTAAACAGCCCGTAGCAGATAGTCTGCGCATACATATCCGCAAACTGCTCTTCGGTTAAATCGTGCAGCAGGACTTCCCTGAACGCCTCGAATTGCCCGTGTAATGTGCCGGCCTCCTGTTCCTGCCGGAATGTCTCTTTAATGATGTCGCGCATCATTTGCGCTTTATGGGCCATTTTTTCAGCTAATTCTTTGGGGAATTTAATCTCTTCCGGCTTCTGGCTTAGAAAAGCGTTCCATAATTGACGGACGCTTTCTTCGCCTTTATCTATGGCTTTAAATTTACCCGCCGATTCTTCAGCTAATTTTGCAGTGAGTTGCTTTTCACCGTTCACATACCATCGAAATTCGATGTAATCGGTTAAAATAAAATTGTTAAGACTGGGCAGGTATCTTTTTTTGATTTGTTCGCTTTTTGCGGCCTGGGTTAAGTTTGTGCCAATGTCTTTAGCCTCTACAT
>DAOWIP010000500.1 GCA_030640865.1 Sedimentisphaerales bacterium
ACAATACCACCGACTGGAGTATCGATCTGTTAATTACGCTGGACACCTCGATCGAACAGCCGACCCTGCCGGACCTGGCCACGGCGGACGATTCCGGTTCGAGCAGCGACGACAATATTACAAACGTCGATACCCCGACACTTTCCGGCACAGCCGAGGCCGGCAGCGCAATTACCATTCATATCAACGCCCAAACAGACACAACAACAACCACAGCCAGTGGTATATGGACGTACAACATCGCCAATAATACATGGCTGACCGAGGCAGGGCCGAACACAATTTATGTAACGGCTGAAGACACCGCCGGTAACAGCGACGACAGCGCAAATCTGACGATTACACTGGACAAAACCATCAACGCCCCAAGCGCCGCCGACCTGACCGTTGCCACTGATACCGGAGTTAATAACGACAATATCACCAGCCACGCCAATCCACGTATTGTCGGCACAGCCGACGCCGATACTCAGATTGACATCAGAGTCGCAGCAGCGGTCGTGGGCACAACAACGGCAGACGGCAGCGGCGACTGGAACTACACGTTTGCCGATGGTGAGCTGAACGACGGAGCAAATGTAATTGACATAATCAGCACCGACATTGCCGGCAACAGTGCTGAATCGCCTTTGCCTGACCTGACCATCACGATTGAGAAGGTCATCTCGATACCCGGTGATCCGGATTTGGAGGCAGCTTCCGATCTCGGCGACAACAACACGGATAACATTACTTCGCTAACAACCCCCACCATCAGCGGCGGTGCCGACGCGAGCTGTACTGTTTATATTCGGGTCAACGGTACGGAAGTCGGTAATACCACCAGTAACGGACTGGGAAACTGGTCTTATACATTTGGCGGTGGAGAATTGATAGAGGGTACGAATATTATCGACGCATGGGCCGAGGATGCCGTCGGGAACGTCAGTGATTATTCGGGCGATCTGAATGTTACTTTGGACACAACCATCGCCACACTTGTCGCGCCTTCGCTGGAGTCAACTTCCGACAGCGGCAGCAGCAACAGCGACCTATATACCAATGACATAACCGCCGAGATTAGTGGTTATTGCGAAACGGGCGCGACGGTTACGATAAACCTGGACGGGGCGGACATCGATACGGTAACCGACGCCGCCGACGGTGATGTTGACGGCCATTGGAGTTATAGCTTCGCCGGCCTGACTGCCGGCGTTACCGGTACCGACCATCAGATTAAGGTTTCCCAGACAGACGTTGCCGGAAACACCTCCGCGGCATACAGCGCTATCCTGACAATTACGGTGGACGATTCAGTTAATCCGCCCGGCAACCTCGACCTTGTGGTAGTCAGCGACAGCGGTGATCTCGACAATGATAATCTGACAAATATAGAAAACATAACTATCGTTGGCGACGTCGAGTCGAACAGTTCGCTGAAACTATATCTGAACACAGTTCTGATTGACACCATCAGCGAAGACCTGATTGCCTCCGCTACGTTCACATACACCTTCTCAAGCGGCCAACTGGTGGAGGGAGCCAATCAAATTACGGCAGTGGCGACTGATAAAGCTGGGAACGTCTCAGCGGCTTCGACGGCACTTACGATTACGCTTGACAAGACAATCAGCCAACCGGGACTTCCGGACTTGGCTGACGCATCAGACACAGGCGAAAACAACAACGACGAAGTTACCTCCGACGAAACGCCGATATTCACCGGCCTTGCCGATTCGGATGCCCATATTACTATCCGCGTGAATGGTGAACCGATAAATACAGTCGATGCGGACGCGGGCGGTAACTGGTCTTACACATTCGCCCAGGGCGAAATTCAGACCGGGGTGCAGAGAGTGGACGTTACGGCGAGTGACGTGGCGGGTAACCAATCACAGCCTTCCGAAGACCTGACAATCTGGCTGAACGTTGCCCCCACTCAACCGGCGGCGCCCAATCTCCAAACCGATAGTGACAGCGGCAGTATCAACACCGATAACCTCACTAATATCGCCGTGTGTATGATTGACGGAAAAGCGGACGCCGACCGGACGGTGGAAATATATGTTAACGTGACGTTGGAGGGCACAACGGTCGCGGATAGCAACGGATTCTGGCAATACACCCTCAGCCCGGACGACCTGGCCCAGGGCGATAATGAGATTACCATTATTACAGAAGACAGTTCCGGCCTGCGAAGTTCAACATCGTACCCGCTGACTATCACTTTCGACACAACATCCCCGACTTCGCCGCTGCCGGACTTGCAGCCGTCCAGCGACACGGGAATTAGCGACACGGACGATTTAACCAGCGACCAGACCGCTACCATCGCCGGAACAACCGAGTCTGCGGCACTAATCGATCTGTACCATAACGAAGAATACATAACGCGGCTGACGGCCACATCAGCCGGCGGCAACTGGTCATATACATTCGCGCCTGGTGTTCTGGTTGAGGGCGAAAATGAGATTTATATTATGGTAACCGACGTGGCCGGCAACATCTCGCAGCCGTCGCAGACGCTCACGGTGGTGCTGGACATTCAGCAGGACGACCCTGATGTGCCGACCATTACGCCGGATACGGACACCGGTTCATCCGAGACTGACAGCTTAACTAATGACTCCACTTGTGAAATATTCGGTACCGTTAAGGCCGACAGCAGTGTGGAAATACTCGTTTCAGGTCAGACGGTGGGGGTTGTGGCCGCCGATGAGGAAGGAAATTGGCAATACGCCTTTGAGTCAGGTAATCTTGGTGAGGGTATGAACCCCATCGAAGTGGTCAGTACCGAT
>DAOWIP010000473.1 GCA_030640865.1 Sedimentisphaerales bacterium
AGGAGGAGGCGAGGAAGTGAAAGTAGGCGTCCTGCCAAGGGCCTGCCATTCTTATCCCGGCATCAATCCGGCGCCATGTAGTGTGGTTTCCGTCCGGTGGGTTCTTCACCACCCAGTCATTGATCTGACGGAAGAATCCCCTGGCATACTTTTCGTCCCCCGTGTGCCAATAGGTCTTGGCCAACGTTCTCCAGAACGGCATCATGTTTAAGTGCCATATCCATTCCCTGTCCTTGACGGCGTCGCTTTTCCAATCGATATCCTTACCGAACTGCTGAGCAGGAAAGAGTCTCCGATGGTCACCGGGATGACCGCCAAATAGATGCTTCAGGGCATCGTCGGCAATAATTATCTCTTCCTTTCTCGCATACCTGCCCTTGTGCTCCAGCCTCTTTCTCCAGGGAATCTGTGTCCTGACGTTCTCCCGATTGCGCATGTAGTTCAGCAGTTCCTCCTCGGCGCGGTTGAAATCCCTCGCCTGGGCCGCTGCCTTTACCTTCTCCATACCGGGCGTGTTGAGGTTCAGCAGTGAGAAAAGCCGCTCCGGCGCCAATCTCTGTTTGTTCGGTTCTTTGGCCTCCAGGCAATTATATGAAACCAAAGTAAGCGTCAACGCCACTGTCACCATCATAAGAGTTTTCGGCTTCCAGCAGCGAAGATGGTGGTTTGGAACTGTTCCCTCGATAACAACACACGCATTGTTTCTTAATAGCAACGTCTCAGGTCTTCCTTCTGTATATTTTTTGTAGCTGTTCACGCTACCGTTTCGCCCGTCGGAGGCGGTATCCCACTTTTATCAACATTTAGTTCGGATGGCTTTGATGAGTTTTGGGACGATGTCGTTAAGGTCGCCGGTTATGCCGTAATGAGCGATCTGGAAGATCGTGGCGTCGGGATCGTTGTTGATCGCGACGATCCGGGCCGATTCGCTCATGCCGGCGGTATGCTGTATCGCGCCGCTGACTCCGACAGCGATATAAAGAGCCGGGCGAACTGTTGTACCGGTCTGTCCGATCTGGTAATCATGGTCGATGAAACCCAGGTCAACGGCGGCACGAGAACCAGCCGGGGCACCGCCAAGGGCATTGGCCAGGTCCCACACCAACTTGAAATTATCCCTGCTGCCAAGGCCCGCTCCGCCGGCAACAATAATGCGTGAGGCTTTGAGGTTCACTCTTTTTTGCGCATGGTGCCGATCGAGAATTTTCAGCGGTAACTCGTCAGGCGTAATACCAACGGTTTCCGTTACCACCTCGGCCTCTAACTGACCGTCGCGCTCCGGCATAGGCATAACGCCCTCCCGCACCGTCGCCATTTGCGGCCAGCGATCGTAATTGACAATCGTAGCGATAATATTGCCGCCGAATGCCGGACGTATCTGCTGAAGCAGGTTGTGATGAGTCTTTTTGCTCGAAGGGTCAACAAAATCTTCGATCTGCAAATCAGTGCAGTCGGCGGTAAGCCCGGCCTTCATTGCCGAGGCTATCCGCGGGGCCAGGTCACGACCGAGTGGGGTAGCGCCATACAAGACAATCTGCGGCTTGTAACGAGTGATCAGTTCGCATAGCACTCTGGCGTAGCTGTTGGTCTGGTACTCGGCTAATAGAGGATTGTCCACAAGATAAATTTTATCCGCACCATAAGCGGCAAGCTCTTCCGCCAATATGCTTACCTGATGGCCCGGCAGTACCGCAGCCACCTTGACCGCAAGTTTCTCGGCCAACATCCGAGCCCGTCCCAATAACTCAATTGATACTTCGTTAAGTTTGCCTCGCTGTTGTTCAGCGAATACCCAAACTTCGCCAGTTCGATTTACTTCGATCATTCTTTTTCACCCTATCGTATGGTCCTCAATAAGTTCGTGCACCAATTTATGCAGGTCGTTGTCGGTCGGCTCAATTTTTTTGTATTCGCCGGCAGTAAGAATAACGCTCTGAATACGGTTCACCTTGGTCGGGCTGCCGCTACGGCCACACCATGTCAGGTCGGCCTCGATGTCGTCGAGGTTCCATTCCTCAATGAGCAGACCCTTTTTTCGCAACTTGGCTATTTTTTCTTCAGCGTCATCATCCTTTTTCAATTCACTGGGACTTCGCGCTTTTTTGTATTTCATTATCCGTTTGGCACCGGCCGGTCGCGGTGTGTTGGCCGAGTCCATCACCGTAAGCAATACCGGCAGTTCCGCCCGGACCTTTTCCCAACCCGAACCAATACTACGTCTGACAGTAATCCTGCCGTCTTTTAATTCCAGCAGTTCTTCGACATAAGTAAGTTGTGGGATGCCGAGCTTTTCGGCAGCTTGCGGTCCGACCTGAGCGGTGTCGCCGTCGATGGCCTGTCGGCCGCATAGGACGATGTAAGAAGAAAGTTGTGAGTTGTGAGTTGTGAGTTGTCAACAGGAACCCGTTTTCCTGTCTTGAGGATGGCTGCCCTCACTGCTTATGCGGTCTGGCTCGTGGATGAGCTTATTGACGGCGCAACTAAGTATATAGCTGGTGGCCAGGGTATCGCTGGCCGCGGCCCGCCGGTCAGTAATAAGTATCGCCCGGTCAGCCCCGCGATACAGCGACTCCCGCAGTACATCACAGGCCCTGGGCAGTCCCATAGTGATAACGGTTACTGTTCCGCCGTGGTCCTGCCTGATTTGCAGGGCCAATTCCAGGGCGTTGAGGTCTTCCGGGTTGAAAATGGCCGGCAGCACCGCGCGATTTACTGTACCGTCGTCATTCATTGCCCTGCCGGTTACAGCCTTGGTGTCCGGCACCTGCTTGATGAGCACTACACAATCATACGACATATATCCGCTCCTGTATTCCATAATCAAAGATCACCGACTATGCCGGTAGATCAGCGTTGGTTCAGTCTATACCATCCATACCGTTGTGTCAATTACTTCTTTGCCCATGGACGCCAGAGACAATATATATGAGTGGAGAGTTGTGAGTTGTGAGTTGTGAGAAAGAGAGTAGAAGAAGAACCCCCAATTGACATCAGGGGATAATGGTCAGTTAATATAATTTCGCTGGGATCCATGCCGAGGATTATACAGGAGCACCTCTCTGAAATACAGAAAGGTGCCGCCCAACTGTTGAACCATCCACCTCGAAGACTCGGTGGCTACCACCCAGCCGCCCCGCTAATTTCGCGAATCCGGCCAGTGTTGGATTTTTCTGATATATTCTTCACGGTTGGCATCGAAAGCGGGGCTGTTTTCGTGGTCGTGGCACTGCTCGCAGGAAGTAAAAAACCGGCGATAGTCGCCTGATGGGTTGTCCAGATGGCGTCCACCGGGGCCGTGGCACATTTCACAACCGACATTAGCGAGATGAGCAGTCTTTTTCATAGAACGGTAGCCACCCTCGTATTTCATTCCGACAGTATGGCAGGCGACACATTCGGGATCGAAATTTCGTTTGACGTGTTCGAGTGTGTCCATAGCGTGGGAATGATTACTTTTTTTCCAGGTTTCGTAAATCTCCAGATGGCAGCCGGCACAAACAAAACTGCCCAAAAAACGGTCGCCCTGAGACAGGGGTGATCGAGGGATGGCGAATTCATCCTCAATCAGGTTTTCCAATTTCAAACGCGCCTGATAATCATCGATAAGATCGACAACGGCAGGGTCACGTGGAAAAGCGGAGTCGATAGCGACCGGATCAAAGCTCAGGTTCATATCGTGAGGTGAGTTCCCGAAAGGAACACCAACCCTGGTGATATACTTACCCAATTGGCCGGTGGTTAGTTCCAAAGGACCATGGCTATTTCTGCCGTGAGGACATAATTCGGGTTCTTCGGCACTGCCGCGTGTAACAAGGACGTCCAACGCGGGTATCTGCAGAAGTTCCTGAGTCAGATTGTCGTTGTTGAGTGTGGAGAGCATGACAATAACGAGTGTGTCCGTGGTGGGCTGGTCTGGAGACAAGTTCTGGGCCGTCAGCAACTCTTTCATCGCGGCGACGGGTTCCTGCAATAGGAATTTTTCCGCGAGGTGCGGTTCGGATATCTGCCGAGGATCCCACAAAGCGAAGATCAGGCAATCGAGCCGAAATTTATCACAGCGGAGCGTCTTCCGCAAAAACGGCATAAGCGAATATTTTTCCATTAAGTCGGGCGACAGATTCGAACAGATAACCGGACTGTGCTGATCAGACGCAAGAGCGAGGTTCTCCCGAAGAAGAATGATCTCCTGAGGCGTAAGACTGACAGCATCGTAATTTAACTGACGCAAACTGTAGAGGAACGTTTCGAATTTCAACTGTGATTGGCGGTCCTGCCGGTCGATTAGTGGGCCGGCGTCGAGCAGCAGACTGGCGCAAGGGTCAGGAGCGAGTTTTAGGATGGTCTGGGTCCGGCGGTCAATGCCGCCGAGTTGGACGTCGGTACAACCGCAGGGTTCGAGATGACCGGCCCAGTTACCGGTGAACAATAAAACAAAATCCTCAGATGACGCCTGGTTGGGACGGCATTTTATCGCAGTTGGGTGCGTACAACTTGTAACGACATAAACCGCCGAAAGGGCAGCGACAAAGGTGGACAGCAAAAGGTATATACTGGAATTATTTTTGATATTTCCGTTCATCATCAGCTAGCGCCTGGGTTAAAGCCCCACCCTACTGGTATTTTTAGAGGTTGCCACTTGAATTACTTTTCTGTTGATTTAGCTCTCCGGGCCGGTTTTGCTCTGGTTTTGGAAACCCGCCCGTAACAGGACAGCTTGACGGTATTCCGGGGTTGGTCCTTAATGTGAATCAGAAGCGAATCATGGAAAATGGATTTTTTCTCTTTCGGCGGTACGGTAAAAGTGAATTTTATCTGATACCCGTCGTCGGTTTTGGTTGTATCGGTTACCTTGGCATATCCGCCGGTGCTGGAAATTTCTCCCAATTCGAAATCTTCACCAAAATTGGAGGTTACTTTTACCGTTGCGGTTTGGGGTTGGCCCGACTTCAGCCGGAGAAACGCTTTTGTGGAGGGATGGACAACAAAAGGTAAAACCGTCTGGAACGGAACGGAAACGGTTTTTAGTTTCGGATGATTGATTTTGAAAGTGATTATCCCGTTGCGGGTACCGCGAAGTTTTTCAACATCGATTTTTATGGGTACCGTATGGCGAACATCCCTATTCGTAGCGTCGAACTCGCCGGTAACAACACCATTACGAGAAATCAGATCGGTAATCCTGAACGGTTTTCCATCGGTACTTTCCAGCTCCACCGTGTAGTCGTGTTTGGAGTCGGCTCGAAACTCAAACCTGAACCGTTCCGGCTTAGCCGCAACTATTTTTTTGATGTTAGCGGTAACTTTGAGAATCAGTGTTCGGGGTGCGCCGGGAGACTTGGTATCGATCGAAATTGTCTTGGTACTCTTACCGGGATAAGCCCCGACGGTGTAAGTAACATGCAAAGGTGTGCTTTGTCCGGGCTTGAGGGTGTAGTTCTTCAAAACAAGTTTGGTACAAGTGCAACCTGCCCGGATGGGTTTTCTAATTTCAAGAACTTCCGTACCCTCGTTGGTGAGCAGGAATTGACCTCTGATTTTGTTGCGAGGCTCGACATCACCGAAATCATAAACAGGCTTGTCAACTGTCAACCGGCCACCTTTTTTGGACGCGGCTGCTTTGCGGGCCTTTACCGTTTCGGAAGGGGCTACGTTCCGGGCCGGCGGCGTTATGCTTTTTGATGTCTCGCTGGGTGGGGTAGTTATCTCTGGTTTTTGCGCCGGGCCGCAACCCGAAAAATGCAGTAACGATACACAAACCGCCAGGATGGTTGGTTTAATAAAATAACTCTTCATTCTACTGACCTCCGCAAAGGGATTACTGATTTACATGCTTTTGGTTTTAAATACGTTCTTTTGTCTTTTTTATCAAGATTTTTTTATTGGCTTAACAGTTTAACATGATTCAGTACGCAACCGCTCAAGGCGCCCAACTGATAACCGCCTTCGAGCAATGATAAGAATCGGCCGTCGCAGCATTGCCGGGCAAGCTCAAGTGTTGAGCGGGTAAGTTCTTCGTAGCCGGCTTCCGACATTGTCAACTGACTGAGCGGGTCTTTGCGATGGCCATCAAAGCCGGCGGAAACCAGGATAAAATCGGGGTTAAACTCACGGGCAACCGGCAGAAAATTCACATTGAAAAGTTCCAGGCATTCCTCGTTACCGGCTCCCGGCTCCATAGTCAGATTCAGGGTAAAGCCGCGACCGGCCCCTTCGCCGAACTCGTGCGGCCAACCCGTACCCGGAAAGAGCGTCGCGGGATGCTGATGAAGACTGCAGTACAAAACCGTATCGTCCCGTTCAAAACTGTTCTGTGTACCATTGCCGTGATGTACATCCCAATCGAGAATCAATATTTTCTTCAGTTTGTGTTGTTTTTGTAAGTATCGGCAGGCGATAGCGATATTATTGAACAAACAGAATCCCATAGCAAGGTTATGCTCGGCATGATGGCCGGGTGGACGTAATGGGCAAAAACCATTATCAGCCCGGCCGGAAACGATCATATCACAGGCGCCGAGCGTAATGGCCACTGCTTCGCGTGCAACCTGAAAAGAGTCCGGACATATAGCCGTATCGTCTGAGTCGATGAACGGCAACTGGTTCTCACAGGCCGACCGTAGCCGATCTACATAGTCCTGTGTATGAATATCGAGAATCCACGGGTCCGGATCGATTCGCTCATCTACCGGCAGAAGGCCGGGCCATATCCGGTCGGACTTGAGTGTTTCCATAATGCTGGTCAACCGCGCAGGCCGTTCAGGATGCTGTCCGGTGCGATGTTGTAAGAATATGTCATCGTAACCCAGTAACGTTGCCAAAATAATATATACTCATTCCAAATAAAAATGCCAGGTTAGTCAATTCGTAATTCGCTTAGTGCTATCGATTTGCAAGCAGGGCAACACAATTAAATAGTACCTTATGGAGTCTGACAAAACATAAAACATTCAGGTTATTATATCAAATCCCTGGTATAACGTCAAATCGGGAGGATACTGTTATTATCTCTTGCGAAAATAGACGATAAATGGTAAAAGGAGGCTGTAGAATGATGCTGTGGCAATAGGGTGGTTTGTGGCCGTATTGCCTTAAGTGCTTATTTTACATAGGCTTGGAGAGGTGTCCGAGTGGCTGAAGGAGCTGGTTTCGAAAACCAGTGTGCGGTTTTCTGCACCGCGGGGTCGAATCCCGCCCTCTCAGTTACCGGGATAGGGATATGTTGGGTGCCACCTTTCTGTATTTCAGAGAGGTGTTCCTGTATAACTCTCGGTTGGGTGGCGGCGTCTGTCCGGCAGGACAGGCGATAGC
>DAOWIP010000145.1 GCA_030640865.1 Sedimentisphaerales bacterium
ACCGTGCCTATGGTACCACCGGCAATAATAACACTGTCGGCGGTAATATCACCATCAAGCGATACGATTCCGCCAATCGCGCCACCGGCAGAAACAGCAGCGGCAAAATCGCCGTCAGCCGTCAACGTGCCCATCGTGGTACCCGATGTGAAGCTGGCGTCGGTGGTAATACTTCCGCTATTACCCGTACCCAATGTTACGTTGCCGATCGCGCCGGCCGTAGCCGTTATATCACCGGCAAAATCACCATCGGTTACGGTAATAGTACCGGACACGTCGGTCCCGGCCGTAATCGAGGCCGTATCAGCCACTCCGCCATCGGTTACTGTAATCGCCGCGAGAACACTCGTGCCGGCGGTTATGGTACCGACCAGTCCACCGTCAGTAATGACAATGGGGGCCGCCGCTGTAATACTGGTTCCAACGGTTATGGCACCGGTCGCGGTAATACCATTGGCAATCGTTATGCCTGCCGTGTCAATACTACCTGCCGTCGCTTCAATCGTACCGGACAGCTTACCGTCGGTAGCGTCGGAGATTGTAATTCCACCGCTAATATTACCAGCCGTAGCTGTAATTGATCCGGCCAATTCATCGGTTATGGCGATAGCACCGTTAATATTCCCTGTGGTCGCGGTTATTGTACCTGTATCGGCCAATCCGTCATCGCTAATCGTTATTGAACCGTCTATATTTGCACCGGCAGTAATGGCACCCGCCATGCCGCCGTCAGTTATTGTAATAGCACCGTCTATATCACCAGCGGTCGCTGTGATAGCACCGGTTGCCGCTATTCCGCCCGCGGTAATCGTTATGGTACTGTCAAAATTACCAGCCGTGGCCACCAGGCTACCACCGGCTGCTATGCCGGTATCAAACAGGATAGCACCGGTAAAATCGGTACCTGCCGTCATTGCCGAAGACAGACTACCATCGGATGTAATTGCGCCTATCGTGGTGCCGGCTGAAACTGCGCCTGAAATGTTACCACCCACATCGACCGTCCCAATGGTACCGGCAGTAGCTGTAATAGTACCAGCTAATGATTCGCTTGCACCACTCTCGTCCGCGTCAACCGCAACATTGCCAATATTTGTACCGGCAAGAATAGCAGAGGTTGATGCCAAGGTACCATCTGTAACTGTGATGGTTCCAATGGTTGTGCCTGCTGTAATATCACCAGCGAGGTCATTATTTACAAGAATATTGCCTACAGCCGTGGTAGCATCGATAGCCGCCGCTGAGCCAATGTCGTTACCAACAGTGATTGCGCCGATGGAAGTGCCCGCTGTAAGTGAACCGGTGAGATCACCTTCCGCGCCTGTGCCACCGCCAACCGTAACAGTGCCGATAGTGCCGGCAGTAGCTGTAATAGAACCGGCCAATGATTCGGCTGTACCGCTTTCGTCCGCGTCAACCGTTATATTGCCAACGTTTGTACCGGCAAGAATAGCAGAGGCCGCTGTCAAGCTACCATTTGTAACTGTAATAGTGCCGATTGTCGTTTCTGCTGTAATATCACCTGTCAGGTCATTACCTACGGTAATATTACCAACGGTGGTTGTCGATGCTGTAATAGCACCTGAAAAATCATTTGTCGCGTCTATGGCACCGACTGATGTACCTGTGATGGTACTCGACAGATCATTCAGGACGGTGATAGCACCAACTGTCGTTCCTGCTGTAATAGCGCCTGAGACATCCTGAATATGAGTACCAATGGTGCCAACCGAAGTACCGGCTGTAACAGCGCCGGAGATGGTAATAGAAGTTTCGTCAGTACCGGAAATTGAAGCGATGGAACCGGCTGTTGATTTAATATCACCGGCGAATACCAGCGTGCCGTCATCACCGGCATCACCAAGCGTAACCGCTCCAATGTTACCGGTTGTGGCTGTGATGTCACCGGCAGCAGTACTGCCCGCTTCCAGTGTAGTTGCGCCCAGTGTCAGGGCGGAAGTAACCGGGCCGGCCAGGGAGCCGCTAACTGTCAGTGTTCCAACGAATGATGTCGAAGCTGTAATACCGGTAGCTCCTACAGCGCCAACACGCATACTCGTTCCAACTGTCTCAGTCGTAATGCCGGTTACAGGACCTGTGTTCCAGGTTGAAATACCTGACTGATCGAGAGTAACCGTACCAACAGTAATTCCGTCAGAAATGGTATCGTTGTTACCGGACAAATTGACGGTACTCGCATTATCACTGCCATCAATGACAGTATCAATGGTCAGCGTGTCAGTAACAGTTCCGTTACTATTGGTAACCGCCAGAGTTGTCGCTGCGTCAAGGGGTCCGGTATTGCCGAAGTCGATTGACACGATATCTGTAGCGGCACCGCTAATACCGTCGAAGGTTACCACTATATCACCACCTACACCATAGCCGCCGCCAGAGGTCAACGTCCAGGTGTCTGTGCCAAGTTCCAGGGTAACAGTCTGGCCGTTAGTGAGTGTAGCAGTCGCACCAACGATCGTACCTGTGCCGCCGAGGTCTCCTGCCGCAGGTGCGATCCTTTCTTCGAGTTCCTCGACCCTGAGTCGGTTGCCGAATCTGTTGAAACGGCGATTAGAATTGTTTGTGAATTGTTTGCGTGCTCTTTTGATGAGTTTTCGCAGCCCATTAGCCATAGTCGTTATCTCCTTTCGAGACATCTCGTCTTCCATTATAAGCCGAGATTAAAATACCATTATAATTCTATTTTTCCTGTTTTTCCCCAAAAATTACAGTTCTCTCCGCTCTATTTAATCATTTTTCCGCCCAGCAACACAGCCACGGCCGCTGGGGCGACTTATTTTCAGTACATCCACAAAATCCTTTCTTGTCTTGTAATTGTCTGGCATTTAAGCAGATTACGTTAATTTTTTCAAGATTTTCCCAAAAAATCTTACTATTTTTTTCCCAACGCCTTATTTTGTTAAATCTCACAGCAAGACTGTTACGAACAACAACAGACCCAGCCTGATGATTCCATCCCGACTATACGCATAAAGACACTGATAATCAAGAAATAACACAAAAAATAATTATTGACCAATAGATTCAGCGTTTCCTCGCAATTCCAGCATAAACACAACTACGCTCAACAAACGCCCCAACTTGCGGGTATCACCGCAATATCCCCATCTTTTTCATACCCGTCCATACCTGACTTATATGGAACGAGATACAATTTACCGTATCTCTCCCTACAAAAGAACGTTTCTAATACTGTTAAATGCCTGTGTCAACAACAAACTTATTATTTTTTTAAAAAATATTTTCGGCGTATAAATTACATCAGTCTGTTCGCACAGCGGAACAGCCGTTGGCCCAAGGCATAAAAACCTCGGGCCTATCTGATTTTTACGCACCGCGTATTGGAATTCCCGCGAGCGAAACCGCAACATACTGCCATAAGATTACTTACCCGCGTACTAACGGGAAAGTTCAATCGTGATCGCTATATTACTTCTTTTCGCCGCCGGCAGCCGGTGCGCCGGGTGCCAGCCGCCGCTGTACATTCAACTCGATAACACCAAAATTCTGCTCGTGGCGTATTATCGTCTGCTGCAATGCCGCAAAAAGCCGCTTGGCAGTGTAATAATTCAGCACCAGCCGTCGGTCAATCTTAACGGTCTGATCTTCCCGTGAAAACGGGTTCGGATTCAGGGCAAAATCAATTATAACTTCCTCCGGAGAACCTGTTACTCGGCAAAAATTCGAATATGACGCTTCCAGATTTTTGTCGTCAAGGGTAATCCTGACCTGGCGGCCCTCGCCAGCCGGAGCAGGGGTTTCAGTAATTTTTCCTTCACTCTTGTTTTTTTCGCCTTCGGCCATTCAATCAATCCTTTCGCTAATATAAAGTCAAAAACACATCAGGAACGAATTTTACGCTCCTCAAACTACCGTACAATGATACAGACTCAATTATAAAATCGCAATATCTATCTGGTATGTCAAGAAAAAAAACCTCGAATCACCTTTTAATCATTTTTTTAATCATCTTTTTTGACATACAGGGTCTGGGTCGGGAACGCGAATTCAATGCCTTCGGCCTCGAAGGCCCGCATAATCGCCAGATTGACCTGCTGGTTGACTGCCTGGAAATCCCAGTAATTCGGCGGCGTAACCCAGTAAATCATCAGTATATTCAGGTAAAAATCCTTGAATTCCGTAAAATAGACCCGCGGCACCAGTTCCGGGTCACGGTTGACTTCTTCAGTCCGGGCCAAGACGTCTTTGATGGTCTGTACGGCCTTCTCGACCTTCTCAATGGGCGTATCGTAAGTAATGCCGATATTCGCGACCCGCTTTATAAATGGCCTTTTCCCGATATTTTCCACCATTTCGTTAGCAATCTTACTGTTCGGCACACTAACCACGTGCCCGTCCAGCGTCCTGATCCGGGTACTGCGAAAGCCCACTTCCTCCACCGGGCCGTCAAAACCGCCAACCTTGATCCGCTCGCCAACCTGAAAAGGCCTATCGGCAAATATGGTGATCGAACCGAAAAAGTTCGCGAGAGTGTCCTTCGCGGCCAGGGCAAAGGCCAGACCGCCGACACCGGCAGCAGCTAAAAATGTACCGATGTCCATCCCTAAAATATTGTCGGCAATGAACAAACCGGCCAAAACAACAATGAATATCCGCAGACTCTTGCGGATAACCGGCACCAGCATATCATCCAGATTGCTCCGGGTTTTACTGGTCCAGAGCTTCAGGTAATGCTCGATGATATCTACCATCCGGTACAGCAGATACGCCACACCCAACGCAATAATCGCCTGGCAAACCCGGCCCCAAAGCACGAAAATCTGAACAGAAAAACCCTCATCACGCGGCGGAACAGCAAATTTCAAACACAAACGGGCCATATATGTACCGCCTGCGAAAATCGCCATCGCCGAGGGACCAGCCAGCGATCTCAAAAATAATCCCAGCAACTTTGTCTGCTCCTTTTGAGCCAGCTTCCGGGCAGACTGGCTCAGAACAAACCGGACAATACGTCCGATAATTAAAGTCGCCAAAATCACTAAAAGCAGCAACCCAAACCGCCAGGTTTCGTTCTGACCAAGATCGAAGTTCAACCATTTGGTCCAACTGTCCGCCTCTAATGGCGCCACGGAACGAATAAAAGGTGCAGCCGGGACGGCTGCGGTACACGGGTCAGAGCCGCTTCCATCCACTGCCGTCAAAATCACCGCCAGCCTGGGCAATAATGAATAAAAAAGCATTTATATCTCCTGTGATTAGCCAACGCGTGGGCCAAAGCCCCACCCTACCGGCACTAAAAAACAATGTTCCTGACGTAAAGTCACGTTCATCTGCTAACTTGACGGAACATCCCATTCTTTGTATCATCAGCGTTTTACCGGTATTTACTGCCGCAAATTTTTATTACCACAAAGTCACAAAGTCGCTAAGACACGAAGGAAGTATGTTCGATACACCTAAAACCACTTACCATAAAACCGTCTTCCAGTCAATCATGGAAACCTTCGAATCGCTGGTGATAGCTTTTATCCTGGCGTTTGTCTTTCGGGCGTTCGTCGTCGAGGCGTTTGTCATCCCTACCGGCAGTATGGCCGACACACTTCGCGGAGCCCATTTCAGTCTGACCTGCCCCAAATGCAGCTATCCGTATAATTTCGGCTTCGACCCGGGAAAATACGGCTATGCGAAAGGGAACATCCCGCCACATCCACTAAACGTAATACCTGATCGGCTTCGTCCGGGCAGTATTCCCATCTGCCCGCTATGCGGCGAGCCATTCGACCAAAGCGACAGATACTGGGTCAGTAACGGCGACCGTATCCTCGTCCTGAAATATATTTATCAGTTTATCGAACCTGCCAGATGGGATGTTGTGGTTTTCAAGAACCCTGAAGACCCACGTGAAC
>DAOWIP010000218.1 GCA_030640865.1 Sedimentisphaerales bacterium
AAAACCGTTTCCTGGCGGGACAAAACCGTCATCCTTACCGGCATCCTGCCCGAAGTACTGCCTGCCGATAAAAGGCACCAGAAACCAATGACCTTCTTTGTGGAACCCGGCACGGTCTATCTCGGATCGGAAACGGCTGGTATGTTCGATATAAAAGCCGGTGATAAAATTGACCTTTTCGACAAGCCGTTCAAGGTAATCAAGTGTCTCTCGCCCAGCGGCAGTAGTGATGACATCCGTATTTACGGCGACCTGCATGATATTCAGGAACTTCTTAATTTGCCGGGCAGAATTAACGAGATAAAGGCTTTGGAGTGCCTTTGCCTTATCGAAGATAAAAACGATCCGCGGTCAATGCTCGAAATCGCTCAGCAGCAACTCGCCGAAATTCTGCCCGAAGGAAAGGTGCTCCTGCTGAAAGGTATCGCTGAAATCCGCCAAAAACAAAGAGCCGCTATGGAGGGATACCTGGCGTTTGTTATGCCAATGGTTATTATTGTTTGTGGCGCCTGGATCGCGGTACTGGCCCATAATAATGTCAATCAGCGTCGAAGCGAAATCGGTATTATGCGATCACTTGGATATGGTTCAGGCCATATTGCCCTGCTGATACTCGGAAAAGCCGTCTTAACAGGTTTGTTGGGGGCAATGGCGGGATTCTTTATCGGGACGGCCGTGGCACTTGACATCGGACCGGAGATTTTCAAGGTAACCGCAAAGGCGATTAAACTCGAATATTCCTTACTGCCGGTTGTGCTGACAGCGGCCCCGGTCTTTGCCGCCGTAGCCGGCTTTATCCCTGCGATGATCGCTGTCGCCCAGGACCCCGCCAGGACCCTGAAAGAAGACTGACGCCGGCGTCAAATATTTAGTCTTGTAGGATGGGCTTCAGCCCATGCTGTCTGATTTTTAGCGGAGTTATCAAAAATAATGATTATTCTGGAGAACATTACAAAAATATATTCAACCCGCCGGGGCCGCGTTCACGCCTTGGACGGTATCAGTCTGCAAATTGATAAGGGTAACTTTGTAGTGATTCGAGGGCCAAGCGGCAGCGGTAAAACCACATTGCTGATGATCATCGCGGGTATGTTGCGCCCGACAGGGGGCAGGACGGTTGTAGAACAAAGCGATCTATACGAAATAAGCCCTAAAGAACGAGCTAAATTCCGGGCTGACAATATCGGATTCATCTTTCAGATGTTTCATCTTGTTCCCTATTTGAATATTACGGAAAACATTGCTCTTGCCGGACCTGCCGCCGGTAAAAAAACCGATAAAGCCCGACTTGCCGCTTTGCTCGACGATTTTGGTTTGGCTGAACGGGCCTTTCATAAACCATCCCAACTCAGCGCTGGCGAAAAACAGCGTACCGCCATCGCCCGCGCTCTGCACAATCAACCCAAAATAATCCTCGCCGACGAACCAACCGGCAATCTCGACCCTGAAAACGCTCATACCGTCCTCGCTCATCTTCGCGACTTCCACCGTCAGGGCGGTACGGTTATCGTTGTAACTCACGGTTCAGAGGCAGATCGCTATGCCGACTGTATTATCCATCTAATCAACGGCCGTGTCGAAAATCTCGGTTAAGCGTAACCCTGTAGCAGATGAAGCGTGATATGCGATAAAGTAAGCCTGCCGAGCCTCTAAGTCGATCAACTATGCGACATAGTGGACGTGATATATGGACCTTTCGTTTGGTGGCGTGATTTATAACACTTTGCAGGCAAAGGCGTTATGATTTTTCAAGACAGGTTTTGCTACTTCTCGGACTCTTATATCGCCATGAATTGCTGATGAGTGGATGGGTAGATGAGTAAATGGGTGAATGGGTAGATGGGTCTTTCACCTGTTCGCCTGCTCTACTTCTCACCTTACTCGGCGTAGCCGCCACCCTAACACATCTTCCGCCGCTGTGCCGCTGTAACTGCTTTGTTTCAAGAGTTTTCTTTTTTTGCTTGTAAAGAGTGATTCAAATATAATACCCTTTATTTACCGGCCCGGATATTTTAAAAATTTTTCCAGAAAAACCGTTCAATTTTCGGCGCGAGGCCAGACTATAGGGTAAATCATGGGAACGATTAAGGGTGAAAACAAGTTAATATGTGAGGCAAGAAGTGGTGATGCAAACAGCTTGAATCTTCTGATTGAGCAGGTTTGCCCCAGGTTGCGGCAGTGTGTTCACCGCATGACCCTGAATCACCATGAAACTGATGATATTGTACAGGAAAGTTTGATCGATATGGCTAAGTGCTTAGGAAAACTGGAAGACAGCGACAAATTCTGGCCGTGGCTGCGGCGGATCGCCTTTAACAAGCTCAAGGATTCCCGCCGTAAGGAGGTCCGGCAGAAGGATTTATCACAAAAGCTGTACGCCGGTACCCAAACGGACAAGGCCAAAGGCCTGTCTAATCTTATCAGCGAGGAACTATCCGAAGCGGTTCTCAAATCGATGTACGAGCTAAAGCCATCCCACCGCCGGGTGCTGGTTCTGCGTTGCTACGAGGATATGGCCTATTCCGAAATATCCCAAATTATGGACCGCACTGAGTTCGGCAGCCGGATGCTGTTTCGCCGGGCCAAAAGTGCCCTCCAGAAGAGGCTTGCTCGTAACGGTTTAAGTAAAGGTGCCCTGCTTTCGGCCCTGATCGTCTTTGGCAAACTGACCAGCGATGCCCAGGCGGCTACCGGAACTGTTGCAGTTACCGCCCAGAGCCTGAAGGTGGGCACTGTCGTGGCGACGCTGGCCGGAATAACAAGCCTGAAAGGTATTGCGACAATGGCTTTGGTCGGGATTGCGGCAATTACTCCGGCTTTAATTCATCCTCAGACCGGCCAAAAGCCGCCACAACCAATTATGGAAGATGCTACAAAGCCGGTCGCAACTGTGAACTATATGCCTGATCCTCAAAAGATTACCGAATACTGG
>DAOWIP010000234.1 GCA_030640865.1 Sedimentisphaerales bacterium
ATGTGTTTCCGGGGCGTGGGCCTCACCGTATTGGCCACCGCCGCTGCCGCCGCAGGCATTGAAATAGCGCAGTATGCGATAGTTAAGGCCGTACGCGTATGAAAAATCCCGGATCATCTGTTCGATGGTATATTTTGTAATCGCGTATGGACTGGCCGGGGCGATGGGATCATCCTCGGCCAATGATCCTTCCGCTATCGGCGCATAGACTGCCGCGGTACTCGAAAACAGGATTCTTTTGACGTCGGCGTCTAACATGGCTTCCAGCAGATCCAGCGAATTGGCTATGTTGTTACGATAGTATAAGCGGGGCTGCTCAACTGACTCGCCCACAGCGATTGAGGCGGCGAAGTGCATGACCACGTCGATTCGCCGTTCACATAAGACCTTTGATAACAGAGAATAATCATCCAAATCACCCTCTATCAAACAGCCGTCGGGCAAAGCCTGACGAAAACCCTTACCGAGATTGTCATAAGCGAAAACCTCGTAACCACGCTCTAACAGTTGCCGACATACGGCGCTTCCAACATATCCGGCACCACCGGTAGCCAAAATCCTCATTCGCATAACCTCTTATTCGATAAATAGTTAGTTTGGATGGCAGATAAGCTCTGCCACTGGCAACAGCCCTCTGATTTTACAATGGGTACCAGACAGGTAATTTTAACAGGGGAATCGAGCTTGTCCACTATATGTTTTTGCGAACGCGAACTTTATACTAAAAGATGCGTATGAAACTTTATGCTAAAAAATGCGTGTGAAATATGGTAAAAATATCATCAATAGTGAGTATGTCCATTTATGAAATGTTTTAATTGCCGGAGGACTTTTATATGGCTATCGATATTAAACAGATTGCCGAACAGGTAGAAGAAAAAAGCGAGTTTGTCCGATTACTGATGGCCGAACTGGAAAAGGTCATTGTCGGGCAAAGCTATATGCTCGAACGGCTGTTAGTGGGGCTTTTAAGTAACGGGCATATCCTTATCGAAGGAGTGCCGGGACTGGCCAAGACACTGACAGTAACGACTATGGCACAGGCGATCAGGGCAAGCTTTCAGCGGTTGCAGTTCACGCCGGACCTGCTGCCGGCAGACCTGATCGGGACACAAATCTACAAACCGCAAGACGGCACATTCTACGTTCGAAAAGGCCCCATCTTCGCTAATATCATCCTGGCAGACGAGATCAACCGGGCACCGGCCAAAGTTCAGTCGGCACTTCTGGAGGCGATGCAGGAACATCAGGTTACCATCAGCGACGAGACCTTCGCGATGCCGGAACCGTTTATGGTGCTGGCCACGCAAAATCCGATCGAGCAGGAAGGAACGTATCCATTGCCGGAGGCACAAGTAGATCGGTTTATGCTGAAACTGAAGATAAGCTATCCGAGCAAAGAAGAAGAACGACTTATTCTGGACCGGATGGCCCAAACAAAAAAAACCTTCGACGTCCAGGAAGTGATCGGGCCGGAAGATATTATGGCAGCGCGGAAAGTAGTAGATGAAATCTATATCGACGACAAAATAAAGGACTATATCGTCGATGTCGTCGATGCGACACGCCGGCCGGGAGAGTACGGGCTGGAGATGTCGAACCTGATCGCGTATGGGGCGTCGCCGCGGGCTACAATCTATCTGACCGTGGCGGCCAAGGCTTACGCCTTTACTCAGAGACGTGGGTACGTAACACCGCAGGACGTCAAGAGTATCGGTATGGACGTGTTACGGCATCGGGTGATTGTCAGTTACGAAGCCGAGGCGGAAGAAAAGACGAGTGAAGATATTATTCAATATATTTTCGATAATATTCAGGTGCCGTAAGAAATGATCCCGAAGGAATTGATAAAACAGATAAGGCGGATACAAATATATACCAACCGCACGGTGAACGAGGTGTTCGCCGGGGAATATGAGAGTACGTTCAAAGGCCGGGGGATGCAGTTTGACGAAGTACGCGAATATATGCCCGGCGACGATGTCCGCAGTATCGACTGGAATGTTACCGCCCGGATGAACAAGCCGTATATCAAACGATACGTGGAAGAACGGGAACTGACGGTTATGCTGCTGGTCGATCTGAGCGCATCAGGGGCGTTCGGTACAATCGGCAAGCTCAAGAACGAACTGGCGGCGGAGCTTTGCGCGGTACTTGCATTCTCGGCAATCAAAAACAACGATAAGGTTGGACTGATTACCTTTACCGATCAGATCGAGCGGTTCATCCCGCCCAAAAAAGGCACGCAGCACGTTCTGCGGGTGATTCGTGAACTGCTTTATCAGGGCAATTCGCATGCTCCGGTGCGGCGTCGGACAGATATACCTATGGTGCTGGAGTATCTGAGTAAGGTAATAAAAAAGAAGGCGACGGTATTTCTGGTGTCCGATTTTATCGCGACGGACCTTTCTCGGCCGTTGCGGTTGATCAATAAGCGGCATGATCTGATAGCGGTAACGGTGCGGGACCGGCGGGAAACGGCACTGCCGTCGGTGGGACTTATCGAACTTGAAGACGCCGAGACGGGCGAGTTAGTCCTGATCGATACGTCCAGCCGGACGGTACGCGACGAATACCAGGGCCGCTCCGCCAACCGGAATAACGAGTTGCAAAGCACGCTACGGTCGGTAGGTGTTGATTGTGTCAATATATCCAGTGACAAACCTTATGTGCAGGAACTGGTGCGGTTCTTCCGTATGCGGGAGAAGAGAAGATGATGGCTATAGGGCAATCATTAAAAATACCTGCCGGGTCGGTCTTTGGCATGCGCGTCAGGCTGAGTGTGATTGTTTTGGTTTTATTGCCGGTGGCTTTATTGGTTGTGGGTCTCGGCTGCGATGACGGAAAACAGCAGGGTAACAGAGATAGAACGTTTGAGATTGACCGCAAATTCGAGCGGGGGCCGCTGACGGTTCAGGTGAAGGTACAGAAGGAAAAAATAACGATCGCCGATACGTTATGGGTGCGGCTGGAGGCGACTATCGACGAGGGATATGAGGTAACGATGCCGGCCGTCGCGGAGTTTCTGGCAAAGGAAAACCGCTGGGGTATTCTGGATTATGAATCGCCGCCGGATAAGCTGGTGGAGGACAACCGCCTGCTGGTTCAGCGGGAATATCGTCTTGAGCCGATTCTTACCGGTCGGTACACGATACCGGCACTGAAGTTTGTGTTCCGTAAAAAAATGCCAACTCAGCCGGCCGCCAACGACGCCAAGCCTGAAGATAAAAAATCAGATGAAGATCAAAAAATCTCCCAACAAAATGAACATGAGTTTTTTACAGAAGAAATTCCCATCGAAGTTACCAGTCTGCTGGATGAACAACGTGATGATTTGACGATTGCCGATATAAAAGATGTTACAACCCTGCCGCGGAGGTTTCCGACGTGGTGGCTGTGGACGCTTGGTGGAGTGGTCTTCGTTTCGGGCACAGCCGTTATATTTATCCTGCTCCGCAAACGCAAAAAAAATAAACAATTGCGAATTATGAAGACAGCCCATGAAATTGCTTATGAACGACTACGGAAGCTGGCGGAAGAAAACCTGATTAAGGCCGGTAAAATCAAGGAATTCTACGAGCGGATAAGCCATATCCTGCGCAGCTATATCGAACACCGTTTCGAGCTTAAGGCGCCGGAACGCACGACAGAAGAGTTTTTAATCGAAGCCCAGGCCGCCGGCGAATTGACAAGCGATCAGAAAACGACGTTGCGTAGTTTTCTGGAGCACTGCGATATGGTGAAATTCGCCCGCTATGGGCCGACAAAAACGGAAATCCAAAAGACCTTCGACCTGACAAAAGAGTTTATAGAAGCCACTCGGATTGCGGAAAAGCAAGTGGATGTGTTGGCGAGGTCTTCGGCCGCAAGCAAAAATAGTTTAACCACGGATTAAGAAAAGACAGAATTCAGAAGGGAAGAAATTGAACAGAAGAAAACAAAGAAAGCAAAGAAGAAAAGAAAATACAGAAGACAGAAGAAAAGATAATCCGCAGATTACGCAGATTTCACTGATTAAGAAAAGACAGAAGAGAAGAAATGTAGAAAAGATGAACATCGAACAGGACAGACAACAAAAAACGCTGATGTCAAGGAGCGCGTAAGTGCAGCTATACTCACCGTGGGTATTACTGTTATTGATTGTTTTTATCCCGCTGACGTTTTTTATGGGTCGGCGGCTAGGGGTGCGCGCGCCGCTGCGTTTTTCGTCGTTGCGGGAGGCGGCCGCGGTGCGTCCCTCATTGCGGATCAGGCTGCGGGGATTGTTGACAGTAGCGCGGTTGGTTTGCGTTGTACTGCTGATAGTAGCACTGGCTCGGCCGCGGCGGGGAACAACCTTCGAGAAGGTCTCCACTAATGGCGTGGTAATGGAACTTGTGGTGGACCGTTCGGGCAGTATGAAGACGAAAATGAAATATCAGGGCCGGGAACTCTCGCGGTTGGAAGTGGTCAAACTGGTTTTAGCCGATTTCATTAAGGGCGCGGATAACCTGGAAGGCCGGGGAAGCGACCTGCTGGGCCTGGTAACGTTCGCCAGATATGCCGATACAATTTGCCCGTTGGTCCATAGCCACGAGACGCTACTTGGATTCCTCAAACAGAGCAAGGTCGTACCCGATCGCAGTCCGGAAAACGCTACCGCGATAGGCGATGCCCTGGCACTGGCGGCGGCAAGGTTGAAAAAGGCAGAGGAAGAAATTACAAAACGCAACGCCAAATTAAAGGCAACCGCTACCAGCTATAATGATAATGGTGAGCAAATCAAGCCTGAATTTGAGATACGAAGCAAAGTTATCGTTCTGCTTACCGACGGACGGCAAAATGCCGGAAAATATTTACCGATGGAAGCGGCCCAGCTTGCTAAGGAATGGGGGATAAAAATCTATACCATTGGTATCGGTGGCGGACAGTCCTATACCCGAATGCAGGGATTGTTCGGTGATTTTCTGGTACCGATGGGGCAGGAACTGGACGAGGGATTGCTCAAGTCGATTGCCGAGCAGACCGGTGGTTTTTACGGCCGGGCGGGGGACGGTCAGGCCCTGCAAAAAATAGTCGAAAAAATCGATGAGCAGGAAAAATCGAAAATAGAATCGCTCGAATACAACCGATACGAAGAGCGGTTCGGCCCGTGGGCACTAATGGCACTACTGGCGCTGGCACTGGAAATGTTAATGAGCTGCACGGTATTCAGAAAAATACCATAAATGATTGGAAGGTTTAGGACTGTAATGAGACTTGGAAATTACGAGGCATTATGGTTGTTATGGGCGTTGCCGATTCTAACAGCGGTATATGGCTATAGCTTCTACCGCAAACGGCGGGCATTGAAGATATTCGCTGATGACAAGCTGCTGCGCCGTATAAATATCAACGTAAGTGTTAAACGCCAGATAACGAAGGCGGCGTTATTGCTGGCGGCTGCCCTGGCGATTATCATTGCCCTGACCCAGCCGGGTTGGAATCCCCGGCCGGAAAAAATCCAGCGACGGGGCCGCGATATTGTGGTTTTGCTGGACGTCTCACGCAGTATGCTGGCGGAGGATATTTATCC
>DAOWIP010000166.1 GCA_030640865.1 Sedimentisphaerales bacterium
AAATCCAGGATCCGTTCATCCAGCAGGAAGGGCTGATTTATTGGCTGGATATTTCTGTGAACTTCCAGGGTTGCCAATGGGGGTGGAAGACCTCAATGGACCATTTTGAAGACGATGCGGTCTGGGGTACGTTTCCCGACCCGCAATGGCAGGAGCTTATTGATCCTGTTTCGGGCGTCTCGATGGACATGGCCTTTGTGATCACGCCTGAGCCGGCCGGGTTGTCTTTACTGGCGATTGGGGCTTTATCGTTGCTCAGAAGAAAACGCGACTAACTGTTATAAATTATATTAAAGGACTGTAAGTGCTGCGCCTACAGTCCTTTTTCTTTTTCCGTTGCGATCCTTATCTGTAATAGCTTGATACTGTTCATTTCATCCGGCAGTTCTGCCTTAACGGTCAACAATATCGCTATCTCATTGCGAATCGGATACTTAATCTGCCAAGATCAAATAGGGGTCCTGCTTTCCGTCAAATCTTGCCCTGCCCTGTATAGCCACACATTAGGGCAACACCTTGACAGTTGCCGCGTGAATATTATGATGGTGTATTATCTGATATTCGAGATATGGCTGCAATAAAGGAAATCGTAATGACTTTGAAAGTTTCTGTTCTGATTCCAGCCGCGGGGACGAGTTCGCGTTTCGAGGGCAAGCGGAAAAAGCAATTCGCCGACCTGAACGGCAGAGCGGTTTTTTTACGTTCGGTTGAGATTTTCGCAGATCGTAAAGATGTGGCCCAGATCATCATTGCCATCCCTGCCGAGGACGAGGAATTGTTCCAGGTTAAATGGTCGGCGAACCTGAGTTTTTTCGGCGTAAAGCATATCATCGGCGGCGAACAGAGACACGATTCCATCAATAAAATGCTTGCCAAGGTGAACTACGATGAAATTGACCTTATCGCCGTCCACGACGCCGTTCGGCCCTGCGTTTCTAAAGAGCAGATTGACGCTGTCTTTACCGCCGCGGCTGAGTCCGGCGCCGCCATCCTGGCTCATCAGCTCGTCGGCACTATCAAACAGGCCGACAAAAACAACATCATCACCAACACCCTTGATCGCCGTGGTTTCTGGGAAGCCCAGACCCCACAGGTCTTCAAGCCGGACATTATTCGCAAGGCTTATCAACGGCGAAGTGAAATTGACAAAAACATCACTGACGACAGTCAGCTTGTTGAGGCATTGGGGGTTCCTGTCAGGCTTGTCGAGAGTAACGCCGGCAATATCAAGATAACTTCCGGCACTGATTTGGCAATCGCCTCGGCCATCCTCAAATCACGGCCTGCGAAAAAACCCAAAGGCCCCGCCGGCCCCTGGGCCGGTGAACAAGGCTGGTAACAAAAAAAAGACACAACAAGGGGTGGTTGACAAATCAATGTTTTTTTAGTTTAGAGCAATCACTAAAAGTCCGAAAAACGGCTTAAAAACAGCCCCCACGCTCTAAATCAAGGGATCGGAGAACTTTTGACGCTGGCGTCATCTTTCATAAATATTTTGTGGAAAATCCCATTTTATCTGTTAATATCAGGGTATGGACACCGAACAAAAACTGAACATCCTGGCTGAGTCGAGCCGGTTTGACTTGGCTTGCGCCTGCAAATACAAGCATGAGCCGGGCAGAATACGGGGTCCGGAAGGGCGGTGGATATATCCCGCATCATTGCCTTCAGGACGTAAGGTTTTTCTGTTAAAGACGCTACAGAGTAATGCTTGTGAGAATGACTGTTCCTATTGTCCCTTCAACCGCGCTCAGAACATTCAACGGTGCACACTGGCCCCGGAACAGTTGGCCCGGACGTTTATGCAGCTTTTTGACGCAAACCGAGTAGGGGGGCTGTTTCTGTCATCGGGTGTCAACGGCAATGCTGATACCACTATGGCGCGAATGATTGCCACGGTCGAACTGCTGCGAAAACGGTATCATTTCCGTGGTTACATTCATCTTAAGATAATCCCCGGCGCCGATGCGTTGGCTATTGAGCAGGCGATTCGATTGGCCACGCGTGTTTCAGTTAATATTGAAGCGCCCAGTGCCGAGCGGCTCAGCCAACTCTCGCGTCGTAAGCGGTTCCATCAGGACATCATTGGTGCTATGTCAACAATCAAGCGATGCCTTGATGAGAACAACGGCGGGGGCAGTCAGACAACGCAGTTTGTGGTAGGAGCGGCAGGAGAAAGTGACAGAGAGATTGTAAGGGCTACAGAGCGGCTTTATCAAAAATTCGATATGGGCAGGGTCTATTTTTCAGCCTATCAGGAATTTTCTGCCGCCCCGGTAACGCGGGTCTCCAGCCGGGGTTTGCTTTTTGATGATCTGTACGAAAATGCCGCTCCTGAGTCGGCTCCGGGTTTTATACGCGAACATCGACTTTATCAGGTTGATTTTCTACTGCGGAAATACAAGTTCTCGCGGGAGGATATTTATTTTGACGACAATGGCAATCTGTCCCTGGAAAGCGATCCGAAAATGGTCTGGGCCCGACTGCATCCTGAATTCTTCCCCGTTGACGTGAACCGGGCTGATTACGAGCAGTTGCTTCGGGTACCCGGCATCGGCCCAATCGGGGCCAAACGGATAGTTAGGGACCGGCGGCAGGGTCGAATACGCACGCTAAAGGACCTTTCAAGCTTAGGTGTACGGGCCAGAGTGGCTGGAGAATATTTGGCCCTGCCAGTATCATAGAACGGGCTTAAACCAACTCAGAGTGGGAAATCCAGTCTGATTTACCTCATGTCTGCTTTTTGTTGGTTTTTTGGGTGGCAGAGGATTTTGTGAACATTTGTTCATATCATTATAACATTTTATGTGCCAATATGTTATCGTAAAATTAAATGTTGACGACAGAGTCAATGTTTATAAAAATCAACAGTGGCATTTTGGTATGACCAGCGAATTTGACAGGCATTAATGATTTTTAAAAGTATAACTCCAAGCGGCAAAAAAAGTTGTGTGGACCAAGTTCCCGTTTATTGGCTGTGTAGAGACAGATGGTATGTTATTTGCGTGTAACTTACTGTTCAGGCTAGTGCCGAACATAAATTAACCGCTACTTATTGGTATAAAAATCAGTTCGTTGACTTTAAAAGAGACCGTTGGAGGGGCGGACTCTTTTTGTCAGGTACTGTTTAAAATTTGCACTGTACGCCTTCAAGCCAATGGTCGGCAAATTCGATTAAATCATCCATATTAACATTACCTTCGAAGGTTAGATCCGCACCATCACAAATACCGCAATCGGATTCCAGCCAGTGCATAGCAAACGGTGCAAAGTCCGCCAACCCCATTTTGCCGTCGTAGAGGTTAATAACGGTAATGACCATAGTTGTTTCGTGGAACCCACAATCATTATCTTCTACTCGGATGGTGAATTGATTTTGCCCCACATCATCATTGCCGGGTATGCCCGACAGAACGCCGTCGGCAGCTATATGGAGCCATGACGGGCCGGCGATTTTTGAGAAAAGAAGTGTGTCGCCCACGT
>DAOWIP010000469.1 GCA_030640865.1 Sedimentisphaerales bacterium
GAATCGCCTCAGCCATCGCCTGCATCACTTTCGGCGCCGCTTTCAGGTTCACCTTCGGCACGTTTGCGCCCAACTCGTCCCCCAACTTGTAATATTGCGACCCGCCCAGTTCGTTTCTCGTTTCGCCCACAATCAGTATCGCGTTGCCGGGTTTTTTCGCATCCATCGTTACGCAGCGGTGAACATCCTCAACAATTGTCATAGCACTTATCAGCAACGTGCCCGGTATGTTAATTGTCTCACCCGTGTCAGTCTGAAATTCATTGTTCAGGGAATCTTTGCCGGAAATAAACGGCGTCGCGAACGCCATCGCCGCGTCATAGCACCCTTGAGCCGCACGAACAAGACTGCCGAGTCTGTCCGGTTTGTTACAGTTGCCCCAGCAGAAATTGTCCAATATTGCTATCCGGTCAACCTGCCCACCGACCGCGACAACATTACGGACCGCCTCATCGATTGCCGCCATAGCCATCCAATACGAATCTATGTCGCTGTACTGCGGACAGATACCGCAGCCGACGGCAATGCCACGGTCAGTGTTCAGCCTCGGCCGTAGTACCGCCGCATCGGACGGCCCGTCGTTTTCAACCCCCACCAACGGCTTGACAACCGAGCCGCCCTGCACCTCGTGATCGTACTGGCGGACGACCCATTCCTTACTGGCAACATTGAAACTTGAGAGGATTGCCTTCAGCTCGTTTGTATAATCATCTTTTTCGGGTAGTTCCGGTTCGTTCAGTTCAGGCGTTTGCCAGACGGCCTTTCTCGTATATTTTGGCAGGCCGTCATGGAGAAACTCCATATCCAACTCGCCCACCGTCTCGCCTTCGTAACGCAGTTCCAATTTGCCTTCGTTGCCGTACTTTCCGATGACCGTCGCTTCCACGTCTTCGCTGTCGAATATTGCCTTAATCTGTGTGAGGTTTTCTTCCGGCACAGCAATTACCATTCGTTCCTGTGCCTCGCTGATCCATATTTCGGTATAATTAAGTCCCTTGTATTTGAGCGGCACCTTTTCCAGATCGACCACCGCGCCGAGCTTTTCACCCATCTCGCCTACCGCGCTGCTTAAGCCGCCGGCCCCGCAGTCGGTAATGGCGATATAGAGTCCCTCATCACGGGCCTTGATTAGCGTATCGAGCATCTTTTTTTCGGTGAGGGCGTTGCCGATCTGCACAGCGTGAGAAAACAGGGTTTCGTGTTCGTGGGTCATCTCACCGCTACTGAATGTGGCCCCGTGAATACCGTCCCGGCCGGTACGACCGCCCACGACCATTATCAGGTTCCCCTCTTGCGCCTCGCCGAAACACATATCGCGCGGCATCAGCCCGATATTACCGCAAAATACCAGCGGGTTCCCCATATAGCGATCATCGAACAATACTGCCCCGTTGACGGTCGGTATCCCCATACGATTACCGTAGTCCCGTACTCCGCCGACGACGCCCTTCATTACTCGGCGAGGATGCAGTACGCCGGCAGGCAGATTTTCAATATCCGTATCCGGCTCGGCAAAACAGAAAATATCGGTATTGGCAATCGGTTTGGCCCCCAGCCCTGTCCCCATCGGGTCGCGGATACAGCCGCCGATACCGGTAGCCGCTCCGCCATACGGCTCGATAGCCGAGGGATGATTGTGTGTCTCGACCTTGAAACACACTCCATATTCATCGTCAAAATCAACTACGCCTGCGTTGTCCACGAAAACCGATATGCACCAGGGGCGATCAAGCTCAGTTGTCGCGCGGGCAATCAACGATTTCAGCATATTGTCAACTATCGTGGTCTTTTGCGGTACGCCGTCTTTATCTGTTTCGGTTAATTCGATCAACCCGCGGAAGGTCTTGTGCACACAGTGTTCGCTCCATGTCTGGGCGAGCATTTCCAACTCAATGTCGCTTGGCTCACGGTTCTGCTGCCGGTAATACTCCTGGATAGTGCGCATCTCCGTAAGGTTCAGAAACATATCTCGCTTTTTGCTCAGGGCCATAAGCCCCTCGTCGTCGAGTTGCGTTATGGGCAGGGTTATTTTTTCAAGTTGATATGGTTCTATGTGTGGGCTGGGCGGTTCTTCGTCGGCGCCGAAAATAACATCTTCGATACAGTCATTTGCCAATACCCGTTGGGCTATCAGTTGTTTTTGTTTTTCATTGAGGGTGCCAAGTACGATATACTTTCTGGCCGTGCGTATGCTCAGAGCTATCATCCCCATATCGGCTATCGCCATCATAGCCGAGGCCGCCACCGGGTCCGTTACACCGGGCTTTAGATGTACCTCAATTAAGGTAGCCTGCGCGAGTCCGACAGGTGCTCCGGAGCGACCCGGTTGATACCTTTCAGTTACCGGATCGACCAGTAACTCGCTGCCTATACGGTCAAGCTGTTCGCCGTCGAATTCTCCTTCGACAAGAAAGACCCGCATCGACTGCACCGCCTCGACAGTGCGGATGCCCAACTGTTTTATATCCGCCCGAACTTCGTCGCCGTGAACGTCCGGGTATTCGGGTTTGTTAAATACTTCGATACGATGGATCATGAGCCTGGTAGTTCCCTAAGCATAAGTTTTTTCTCTATTAGTTCGTTTCGCTTGCTTTGTGCGCCGTTCAGTTTTTTCAGAATCGCCTTTTCGTTACCGTCCCGCAGTGCCTTTTGCACACGTTCGAGTTCTTTTATAATTCGTCCGATCGCGGCTTCGGTGTTGGCGGCATTGCCCATCAGGATATCACGCCACAAACCCGGCGGACCGGAGGCTATGCGTGTCGTATCCAGAAAACCCTTTCCGCACAGCAGCATCTGCTCCGAATCGGAACAATTCACAAGCGTCATCGCCAGCACGTGTGGCAGATGACTGATCCTCGCCAGTATCCGATCATGCTGAAGGGGGGTCGTCTGGCTAATACGCATGCCAATCGCCTGCCAGAATTCAAGCAGAAATTCGACTGTTACTTTTTTCGCCCGGCTTGTCGGCGTGATAATGCAATGTGCTCCGTCGAACAAATCGGCCCTGGCGAAATCCACACCCCGCTGTTCTGACCCGGCCATCGGATGGGACCCGATAAACTCGACCTTTTTCGGCAGATACTTTTTGGCCCAACGGACGGGCAATACCTTTGTGCTGCCTACGTCAGTAACAACGCAGCCGGGTTCGAGAGCATCGGCCATCTCTTTCATCAGCTTGGCAAAGGTTCCAATCGGACTGGCCAGCACTACCAGTTGCGCACCTTTGACTGCCTCGGTTACTGTGGGGTAAGCGGCATCGATTACCCCCGCTTGCAGAGCCTTATCCCGTGTTACCCGGCGATGGCTGTATCCCGAACGCCTTACCCGCGGAAATACGCGATTAATCGCCAGGCCCAGTGAGCCGCCCAACAGCCCTATGCCGATTATTGATATATTATCTAAGTCTTTTAATTTCATGATATTACAACGCGCACTGTCTTAAGAAGCAACTATTAAAGAGTATCCGCAGTGTGTGGCTGTGTCAATTTTTTTCTTGCCGAAGCCTTTGTAATCGGGTATTATGTTTATTTAGTGTGAGGTTAGTATTTTAGTAACTGTGGCGCCAACGTCAAAAGTTCAGCTCGACCTTAATGTCAGGCTGGGATCGTATATTTTAATGGTCGTTCGAAACTTTTGGCGGCGGTATCAACTGTAGTTTTGTGAACGTATTTTTATTAACTGATATATCCAGCAGGACACACCATACAAATGACGCGGACCGACGATTTCAGCGTTGCCGTTGCGAATGAGCCAAACGGTAACGGCTATCTGGATTTTGAAAAGCCCCTGGCCAATTTGGAATCTCAGATAGCCGAGCTACGGGCGTTGCAGGCTGCCAAGGGAATCGACTATTCCCCTGAGATTCGTCAACTGCGCTCCAACCTGGTCAAGCTCACCAGTAAGATATATAATAACCTTTCCGCCTGGGAGACGGTTCAGGTGGCCCGGCACCCACGCCGCCCAATATTGACCGACTATCTGAGTCTGATGATGAAGGACTTTCGCGAGTTGCATGGTGATCGCTGTTTCGGTGATGACCGTGCTATTGTTACCGGTTTTGGTCGTATTGGTCGCGAGAAGGTTCTGCTCGTCGGACACCGAAAAGGTCGTACTACAAAGGAAAAAGTGGAATGTAATTTCGGCTGTGCTCATCCGGAGGGCTACCGCAAGGCCCTGTTGAAAATGAAGCTGGCTGAAAAGTTCCGGTTGCCCATTGTCTGCCTGATTGACACTCCCGGCGCTTATCCCGGTCTCGACGCCGAAGAACGCGGCCAGGCCCAGGCCATTGCCGTCAACCTTATGGAAATGTCGAGGCTGCGCGTTCCTGTCGTGTGTGTTGTGATCGGCGAGGGCGGCTCCGGCGGCGCGCTGGGTATTGGCGTCGGCGACCGCTTTGCCATTATGCAATTCGCGTATTACTCGGTAATTTCTCCAGAAGGTTGTGCCGCTATTCTCTGGAAGGACGGCGCCGAGGCGCCCAAGGCCGCCGAGGCACTAAAGCTTGTCAGTAAAGACCTGTTGAAAAGGGGGGTGGTCGATCATATTATTCCCGAACCGCTCGGCGGCGCGCATCGCAATCCGCACGAGGCGGTCCATAACCTCGAGACGCACTTGATAAAGACCATTCGTGAGCTGCGTCGTTATAAAATTGAAAATCTGATTGAGAACCGTTACCGCAAGCTCCGCAGTATCGGCGAATTTACTATCGCTGAAAAAACCACCTCTCGTACAGTCCGAACTGCCGCCGCTGTTGAAACCCCAGTCAAACCAACCGCTCGCCGTAAAACCACCAAAGCCTGACGCCAGCGTCAAAAGTCCTTTGCCCCTTTGATTTTGGAGTGTTGGTGGTGCTACCGCACGGGCAGATAGTTGGTTTTTGCACCGTTTTTTGGACTTTTGGCGGTTGCATCAAAGATGTGCGGGTGGGGAATCCACTATTCAGCCTTTAGTTTTACCGGGGGTTAGTGGTTAGATTAGTATAATTTTGCTGGATTTCATGCCGAGGATTATACCGGAACACCTCTCCGCCTTCGGCGGAAAGGTGCCACCCCGAATGTGAACGGTTACCCTTTTTCAATCGTCCCTTCTATAAATAGAGGCGGTCAGTCAAGATAAATTTTGGATTATAGGTAATTTTTTATGTTATTCTACTCATGGCA
>DAOWIP010000212.1 GCA_030640865.1 Sedimentisphaerales bacterium
GGCATAATCATCGCGGGTGGTTGCTGTTGCGGAAAACGCGTTTCTCCGGCGTGTTGCTGAGAGGCTACGTAAAGGACACAATAAAACACGGCCAAGATGGCCTTGGCACACTTTATCTTATCTTTCGCAACATAGATAGTAGGCTATGCCGGAACATGCCGGAGGCCATAAAGCGTTAAACTCCAAGGTCTTGTAATCAAGGCCTTGAAAACAGCATCAACTTTATTGGAGTTGAACCAGTTTTTTATTTTGCCCTTTCAGGGCGTAAGACCGCTGTCAAGGCTTCAATTTCAACATCATGGCGATTTCGTCACAGTTGTCCTGCTTAGGACAGTGAACGCAATCGGACCATACCTTCAATGGAAGTGAATCCATAGGAACCTGAATAAACCGGAGCTTTTGGAAAAATTCCGGCTCAAGGGTAAGAGTGAATATCCGCGGCAGATGCAGTTGGCGAGCCTCCTCGATAACAGCCCGGACCAAAGCAGAACCAATACCACGGCCCTGAAAACCGTCCCGGACAGCGAGGGATTTCACCTCCGCCAGATCGGCCCAGATAATCTGTAGGCCACAGCAACCGACTGTCCGGCCATCAAGTTCGTAAATCTTGAAGTCCCGCAGCGATTCGTAAAGGTCGGCTACAGAACGGAAGAGCATGCGGCCCCGCTCGGCATGTGAGTTTATAAGCTCACGCAGGTCGGCGACATCGTCCAATCGGGCATTGCGGATCAATATTGTTCTCAATGTAAAATATAAAATATAAAATAAACAACCGTAAAACAATGTAAAATATAAAATGTAAAATAAACAACCGAAGCTGGAGGTTTTTTCTTTCTTTCATTGTATATTTTGTAATTTACATTTTACAATGATACGGGTTATACTTCCATCAAATGCAGCGGGCGTTTGATTTTCCATTTGCCACGGGTGAAGTCCGGGAAATCAACAGATTTGCTCCTATTGGCGACCGATATTTCGCTCAGCTCCGAGACGACACTCCATGTAACCGAGTCATACACATCCACATCCGGCACGAGGCCCTTCCGCAAAGCGTTGATCAGTCGATAATCCTCAATAAAGTCCATACCGCCGTGTCCGGCGCCCCTGGCTCTTTCTTTCAGGGCCTTCTGAAGGGGGTGTTCATATTCTTTTTTGTACTTATCAAACGGTTCCCAGTCATGGCCTTTGGTTTTGCCCTCGATATGGATTTTTTCCTCGGGGTATTTACGGACTATACCGTTGGTGCCCTGAACGAGGATATGACGGCTGTAGGGCCGGGGTGTATCGCAATCATGGCCGATGGTTATGGTTTTGCCCAGGGCAGTGCGGATAAGAGACGTATTAACGTCGCCCAATGCGTATTTTTGTTTGGCAAGCTTACTGTCCGGGCCGTATTTTTTGGCGGCGTATTTTCTAAGCCCTCTTGAATTGCAACTCATAGAAACCAGATAATCCAATCTGTCGCCCCGGTTGATGTCCAGACATTGCGCGATCGGGCCAAGACCGTGTGGAGGGTAGAGATTACCATTGCGTTTAATAGAGTGTTCGAGTCGCCATTCGGCCTCACCGTGAGCGGGCTTGCCGGCGGCGGTGCGTTTTAACTTCAAAGCACGCAGGTCGTGCATATATCCACATTCGGCATGCAGGATTTCGCCAAAAAGTCCCTTCCTGACCATATTAAGGATTATTAATTCCGTGCTGTCGTAACAGCAGTTCTCCATCATAATGCAGTGTTTTTTGGTTTTTTCGGAGGTTTCAACCAACTGCCAACATTCTTCAATAGTAAGGGCGGCGGGTATTTCGGTGGCGGCGTGTTTGCCGGCCTTCATAGCCGCCACGCAAACAGGTACATGCCATTCCCAGGGCGTAGCGGTATAGACCAAATCAAGGTCTTCCCGTTCACACATACGTATAAAGTCAGTTTCGCCGCGAGTATAGCCGGTTGGCTTTTTCTGGCCGGCCTTTACCACCATCTTTTGAACAATATCGACACGGTTAGGTTTAATATCGCAGACGGCCCGGACTTCGACACCCTCAATTTTCAGCAGATTTTTCACATGGTTGGTGCCCATGCCGCCTACGCCGACATAGCCCACACGAATCACCTCAATAGGCGGTGCGGCATACTCGATCATGTTAGCTTCGGTTTTCAGGAGCTTACGAGGCGTTTTTTGAGAAACGGTAGCGCAGCCTGAAAGGCCCATAGCTGTACCCATTCCGGTCATCGCCCCGATTTTCAGGAATTCTCTACGATTGGTTGCATTACTCATAATTTGTTCTCCATAGTAAAATCAAAGTTATATACAATGAGACACAGACAATTTTGTGGTATTGTACATAAAATCAGTATATAAACACAAGTAAAACTTATGTAACCGTTCGTGCTTTTTACAGATTGCTTTCTTTCGCCCTTTCAGGGCTTTATAGTGGTTGTCGCAATCTATCCGGGGGCTTACGCCACCCGGCTATGCGCTCTTACGGCCCTTCGGGCCTAATAAAGAAAAGAATCCCCACTTGACAGCAGGGGCTAACAAGGGAAAAATCCGTGATGAGTAAAGGCAGACATGAAGTAACGTTTTATACATATCCCAAGTATATATTTTGCTGGCCGTTGATTGTGATGGGTTTTGTATTATGGTTTGTCGCCCCGTCAATGCAAACCGGTCAGGGATCGCCTTCGCAAATTGCCGAGCCGGCTGTGGTTTCAGAGTTATCCGAGTTGGAAACCACTTCGCAAACGACCCAGGCGGAGGCACTTTCGGAGACGGCCGATTCGACCGGCCTTTCGGAGACGCTGGCCTGGGTGTGGGCTATCACGGCGATAGTTGTGGTGGTAACGCTGGGGTTCGACCTTAACCGCAATTACACGGTTTTCTGGCTGGTGCTGATAGGGGGGAGCTGGGCGTTGATTTTGTGGCTGCGGGATGTCAAGAGTGTAAAAATTTTCTCACAAATCTACATTTTCTTCGCGGACCTCGATCCGCAATATTCCAAACCCTTGGGGCTTTTGGTCAGTATTGTGCTTGCGGCACTCTATCTCGTGATGTGGATATGGACACGGCTGAACTCAAAATGGCGGATTACACACAACGAGTTCGAGCACTATCAGTTCGGCCGAATGGACGATTCGCTGGCCCGCGGTGCCAAACGGGTGCGAACAAGCTATCCGGACCTGTTTGAGTTTTTGCTCTGTATGGCGGGCGACTTGATTATTTTTGATTCGGTGGGCCGACGAGAACTGCGGAAAATCCCTCATGTTCCGCTATTACCATTGGTCAAGAGAAAGATCAATCGTATCCTGGAGAAAACGGCGATTACCGCCGGGGAGATCGAGGACGAATCCGACGAAGAAGGGAATTGAAGAAGTTGTGAGTGGGTGAGTTGTGAGTTGTGAGAAAGAGGGAAGAGAGAGAAAACGAGGGGAAGAGGAAAGGAATCAATGACGAATAATGGAAAGTCGCCATCGGCACCCATCGAGGATTATACAAGAGCACCTCTCTGAAATACAGAAAGGTGGCACCCAATATGTGGTGAACCCAGCATATTTAATTTAACTGACCATCAGGCC
>DAOWIP010000291.1 GCA_030640865.1 Sedimentisphaerales bacterium
ATAGTGTCCCCTGATGTAGGTAATGTCAAGACGGCCAACGTCTATGCTCAGGACCTTGGCGGAGAACTGGCGGTGATAGACAAGCGGCGAATCAGCGGCAGTGAAGCAGTGGCAACGCGCATTATCGGCGATGTCAAAGATAAAGATGTTTTAATGTTCGATGATATGATTACCACGGCTGGAACGATATGTTCGGCGGCCCGGCTGGTCAGAGATTGCGGCGCCAGGACGGTGCGTGTGGCAGCTACGCATGGTGTATTCGCTCCACCAGCAGTGGAACGGCTGCGTGAGGCACCAATTGACGAAATCGTGGTGGCAGATACGGTTCCAATCCACGCGGAAGCGGCTGAATTGAAAAACCTGAGGGTGCTGACGGTGGCCGACCTGTTAGGTGAGGCAATTCATCGCATTCATAATAATAAATCAGTCAGTGAGATTTTTAGAATAAAACAGATGTGAGTATAAGAGAGGTTGAAATGACAGAAACATTGGTTCTGAAGGCTGAAGGACGCGACAAAACAGGTACGCGGGAAGCACGGCGACTACGGAGCCGTGGGAAGGTACCGGTAATAATCTATGGGCATAAACAAGAGCCGGTCTCGGCAGCGTTGAATTATCACGATTTAGCACTGGAGTTACAACATCACCATCGTTTGCTCGGTGTGGAATTGAACGGTAAAACAGAACAATTCCTCGTTAAAGATGTTCAGTATGATTATCTCGGTGATACGATAATACATGTGGACCTGGCGCGGGTGAACCTGGATGAGCGGGTACAGGTGATGGTGGAAGTGGTGCTGAAAGGAATTCCCGAAGGAGTTCATGAAGGTGGAGTGTTGGCTCAACTGCTGACAGAAGTCGAGTTGGAATGTAAGGTTACCAGTATCCCCGAACAAGTCCGGGCTAATATTGTCCATTTGAAAGCGGGAGAAAGCCTGACAGCAGGAGAACTGGAACTGCCAGAGATGGTTTCGTTAGTGAGCGACGCGAAGGCACCTGTTGCTATTGTCCGTGTCAAGAGCGAAGAAGCGGCGGAAGAGGCTGTCGAGGAAGCCGAAGCCCCCGAAACCGCGGAGCCGGAAATGATTGCCCGCGAAAAAACCGAAGAATAAGAACAGAAATCATAATGTCCGCCGCAACAAGGAAATAGTTGGAAAAGTATTTATATGAAGTTGATTGTGGGATTGGGAAATCCCGGAAGCCAATACCATCGAAGCCGGCATAATTTAGGCTTCGAGGTTGTGAACCTGCTGGAACAGCAGTGGTCGATCAATGTAAATCGCCGGAAGTTTCAGGGCCGTTTCGGAGGTGGTATGGTTGGCGGACAGCAGATTGTCCTGCTCAAGCCGGGAACTTTTATGAATCGCAGCGGCGGTAGTGTTGTCGAGGCAGTGGCTTTTTACAAATTGGCACTGAACGATATGCTGGTGGTTTCGGATGATATGGACCTTGAACTGGGTCAACTGCGATTGCGTTCGGCCGGCTCGGCAGGCGGTCATAATGGACTGAAGGATATCATTGCCCGGCTGGGCAACGATGAATTCGCCCGTTTGCGAATCGGTATCGGCACGGCAACAAGAGAGTCGGCTGTGAATCATGTGCTTGGCTCGTTCAGTTCGGAAGAGACGCCGGCTGTGGAAGCTGCCTGCCGACGAGCCGTCGAGGCGGTGGTATGCTGGGTCCAGTTGGGCATTGAGCAGGCTATGAATCGCTATAATCAGAAAAGAGAGAAGAAGAATTCAGAATTCAGAATTCAGAATTCAGAAGAGAAGAGAAGAGAAGAAGAATTGTAGAAAAGATGAACGTCGAACATCGAACGTTCAACATTCAACGTCGAATGGAAGCGAAGAAGAAAACAGAATATATAAGAATCCCTGCTTGACAGCAGGGGCTGATAATAAACTATAAATGTTACGAAAACAGGTTGTTTGAGTTTTGCAGGTTATTCAAGGCAAATAGTGTTGTGTCTGCGGAGCAAGAACTGATTTTTTCAGCACGGTAACGTGCGGGAGGTGTTGTGTTGTCCAGCAGTCTGGAGCAAACATACGAGGCGATGTTTCTGGTGGATTCGGCCGAAGCAACCGCAAACTGGAGCGAGATCATAACAGTTATCAATACGGTTATGGAGCGGGCCGAAGCTGAAGTAATCTCTTTGAGAAAGTGGGACGAACGACGTCTGACTTTTGAGATTGCCGGCCGTAAACGTGGGACGTATATCCTTTGCTATTTCAAGTCGGCTCCGTCGGCGATCAGCGGGATCGAACGCGATGTGCAGTTGAACGAATCGTTACTACGTGTGTTGATTCTGCGCGCCGATCCTATAACCGAAGAAGCGATGCAGTCGCCTACGCCGGCGATGGTGAAGGAATCCGCCGAGCGCAAGGCAGCCGAAGAAACCCAGCGTAAGGCTGAAGAACAAGCCCGGCGCAAGGCTGAAAAAGCAGCGGAGGAATCCGGCAAAGAGCAAAGTCAGAATGCCGATGAAACGGCTACAGCAGTAGCGGAAAAGCCCGCGGAGCCGGAGCCGGACGAATCGGCGGTATCACCCGAACCGGTTTCCGAAGAGGCACAGGCTGAGGATAAAGCCATTGATGCGCAGGCCGTTACCGAGGAACCAGTAACAGATGAGAATGATACAGAAGAAAATAAAGAATGATTAGTTTTCTTGTACCGACGAAAGGGGATTTAGTAATGGCCAGTTTCAACAAGATTATTATGATGGGCAATTTGACGCGTGATCCTCAGCTTTCGTATTTACCGAGTCAGACGCCGGTAGTTGAGTTCGGACTGGCCTCCACCCACAGTTATCGTGGGGCCGATGGACAAACGAGGGAAGATGTTTGTTTTGTGGACTGCCGTTGCTATGGGAAGCGTGCCGAGACGATCAGCAAATACTTCCAAAAGGGCAAGCCCATTTTGATCGAAGGTCGGCTGCAGTTAGATCGCTGGGAGGCGCAGGACGGTGCCAAACGCTCAAAACACAGGATATTCGTGGAAAACTTCAGCTTTGTTGGTTCCAAGTCTGACACGAATAATGCCCCATCGGGCTATGGACAACAGGCCCCGCCGAGTAACAGCAATCAGACAGGCTATGAACAACAGGCACCACCGCCGCCGAGTAATAGTGGCCAGATGGACAACGGCGTGCCGGGGCCAACAGGTGATGACATACCGTTTTAATATGAAGAAGTTGTGAGTGGTGGGTTGTGAGCAAGACAGAAGATAAGAGAAGAAAAGAAAAAACCACGGATTTCACCGATTGCACGGATTAAGAAAAAGGTATCAACCCTATATTTTATTTGGAATGAGTATAAGTGGAGATTTAGGTGTTTAAGAAAAAGCAACAAACAGGAAGAAAAAGAAGGGTAAAGGCGGTATATGAACGCTCAGAATGCCGCTATTGCCGAGATAAAGTCAAATACATTGACTACAAAGACGTCGATGGACTACAGAAGCTGCTGACCCAGCGTGGGAAGATTTTCTCACGCAAGCGAAGCGGTAACTGTGCCGGCTGTCAGCGCAAAGCCCAATTGGCTATAAAACGCGCGCGTTTTATGGCATTGTTGCCATATACTACATGAGAACATAGCCGCCAAGGCATCCGGCGCAATTTGTAAAACGTGCAAAAATGGGAGCCAACCATGCTTCAACTTGCTTATGCTTCGCATAAACTGTGCGAAAGCATGCCACCCATATTTTGAGCTTTTCCAAATTATGAGTTGCTTCACAT